>NZ_JADEXU010000178.1 GCF_015206895.1 Nostoc sp. LEGE 12450
CAATTATTTCCCACTCTTTGTCTGTTAAATCGCTTGAATACCCCATTTTCCACACTGACCTGCTTAAATGCACCTAATTTCGGTTGATTCTACTTGATTGCTTAAAAGATATCAAATGGGTTCTATAGATTACCTCAAAATTGACGGGAGTTTTATTCGTAACATTGTTGAGAATCCTGTCGATAATGCGATCGTCACAGCAATCACGCGTATTAGCAGTGTCATGGGTATTCAGACGATTGCTGAGTTTGTGGAGAATGACGCTATTTTAGAGCGAATTACGGCACTAGGAATTGATTACGCACAGGGATATGGCATTGCAGTACCTCACCCATTGGGGAAAATATAGCCTGTTGCCGTAGCTGCTTCTCTTCCTTAGATTAAGTAAGTTGGTAGAAGTAAACCAAATTATGTTATGAAACATAAATATTTTTAAAGTCCTTACTAATGACCACTGACAAAGGACAGCCCTTGCCAATTAGCTTTATTTGCGTCAACCTCCTTAGCTATAGTGTTAAAACAACGCCCTAGTTAAAGTCACTTTAAGTCAAGCCTCGAAATCACAGCATTTTGTCATTGCTTGAAAAATCAGGCAGTTGGTTCCTGGTATTTGACTCCTCGTTTTTGATGACGGTCATTAGCAACAATAGGATAAACAATACTGCGTAACCGATTGATCGCACCGACAGGACGATGCACTGCTAGACCATTTCCAGGAGAAAAACTGAGATTTTCTCCAAAGTCATTTTCTTGGGGATAATTAACCTTTTGATGCTTAATTGTTAAGCGACCAACTGTAAAGAAGGGTGATTCCTCTTCATTCCAAACAATGGTGGTATCATCAATAGACATTTCTGGGCTGGTTTGAAATTGGATTTGAAAGTCCCAATAGTACTCAGCATCAGGCTTTGCTAAAGCTTGAATGATATCCTCTCGATAGTAGTTGTCCTCTGAACCTGATGCTTTGGCAAGCTTAAGCTCACTTTCTGGTCTCGACTCAAGAGGAAGTTGTTGATGAGGTGGTTGACTAGAAACCGGAGTAAATCCATATTTAATCACAGCCGGATATTCCACAGGAACTCGACCTGGTTGGGATGGGTCAAAACCAGATTTGAGTCCCACAGAAAATGCTGAAGCACTCCAATAGCGTTCTTTAAGTAAACTCTTGGGAAAACGTTTGAAACTAGTTTGTAAAAGAGTGGATTCGTAGGGATGCAACTTTAGCCAAAAAAGCACCAACAGCTTAAAAAGCGGAAACAGCCCTGCTCGATAAACCGTCAAAAAGAAGCTGTGGAAGTCTTTGATGGTTCTAACAAAAAAGAATTCAGTATTGTGGGTAATAATATCTTGAGTTTTTAACTCGTGACTTTGCGATAGTCGTTCTCCTTCTACGCCGATCACTTTTACGGCCATGGAGCGCGTATCTCCTTCATAGTCATTCTTGACTGAAAACGCACCATTGGCAAATCGTAACCAAACTGGATATTGTTTTGGTGTGGCAAATAAACCTTGTTTGAGGGAAATGGCAGAAAGTTCAGCTTCAGATAAGGAGGTGCGTTTGCTCAATTCCTGCTTAATTGCTGCTTCATCAAAGTCAAAGATTTCTAGAGTTCCTTGAACAGCGGCGTGGGTTTTAGAATGGGTATCTCTCTTTGCAGTTTTTTTCTTCTTACCTCCGTAAAGGTTTTCCATGTTCTTTTTGACTAACTCACTCATGAGATCGCAATATTTGAGTTCGTCCTTTTCGGGATATTCGGTAAAAAGCTTCATTTTTTTACAGGTAGATTTAATAATTTGGCGATCGCTGGTTTGCGAAAGCGATCGCACTCAAAGCTAATGTGGAATCTTACAATTTTTTAAAGGTCAAAAGTAACTTTGTACTTCTTGCCTGATGTCGGAACGTTGCGATTCACTAAATCTGAGACAGTCTTGGTATTTTGAAGAATTTCCCAACCTACAGGAGAAAAAGTTTCTTTATTGAAGATATTGGGTGATAGTAAAGGATTGGTTAGCGCCTGAGAAAAGGCATCGATCCCAATTAAGCGTGCTACTAAAGCAGGGATAGTTGAATTTTCCCGCCCATCCTCGGCGTAAAGCCCCACAAAGAACTCAATCTTATCAACATGACCATATAATTCTTTGAGTTTATCTTGAGCAAATTCATTGCCAGTAACTTGCTCAAATCTCGTCACTCTGGGGAAACCGCACAATTCTCGATAATCGTTGTAGCTTGCCAATTGTAGTTGCCTTCCCAATCTGATTGAAGGTAACTCGGTTAACTCCACCAATATATCAGGGGTGTTAAATAAACCAATTTTTGTACCTGGTTGAGAGCAAGTTTCTTCCATCAATGCCCCTAAACCTTGGTCAATAAACATCTTATTGTTCCAAAGAGATGTAACAATATGGGTTGGTTTACCGTTATAGTTAAACGTTTCTGGAATCGCGCTATGCCAGCGATAAACAAAGTCAAACTCAATTGCCATATAGTTGGGACGATGCCAACTTTCCTTGGTAAAAGCTTCTGGATCGGCAAACAACTTAAAGTGATAAGGAGTGATGTGGTTAATGTACTCTTCCATGATGATTTTTAAAATAATCGCCATGAGAATATTTCTCGATGTTTGGAAGAGGCGTTCATCATCCCAATCTGGATAATTGCGTGCTAATTCATCACAAAGACGATTATGTTCCCGGAAACATAGAGTATTGAGCATTACATAGCCAATTTGTACGTTTGCTCGTTCTACTCCCATCGCAAACATATATTGTTTTTTATCTACGGGCTGTCTTTTTTCATCATTAATGGGTTCATAAAGACCCTCAAATTCCGGTTTAACCTTATCCTGTGCTGGATCGGCATAATAGAACAAAGGATATTCTTCTTCTACACCATCTTGGCGTTTGAGTTTCTGAGTTTTTAATTTACCTCCTTGAAAACTTCTTAAAATATGTGTTTGTTTTCTGGTTAAACCATAAACATTACACAAATCAATTTCATGGTTGGAAGTATTTTTTAGTTTATTGTAGTGATTAAGGCGAAGAAAGCTATCTGTAAACCACTGCACCCAATAGGGAAACAGCATAGTTGATTTGCCAGAATAAATAGTTTTACCGTCTCTTTTACGGAATAAAATAGCTAGGTCTTCAACTTTGGGTAGATTCCCCTCAGCGTTTAACTTGGGATCGGGTGGTAGATGCCTTCCTGTATAAGTGCGATCGTTGAGCGATTCCCAGGAAGTATAAGTATCAGTTTTCTTAGGAATATTAGTATCAGGAATATGCTCATCCAGAGTCATCATACTGTAGGCATTAGGACGAGTCGGAATTTTGTAGATGAGACTATTGAGTAGAGTTTTGTTAACTTTACGTTTTATAGATTCGTTACTTTGGAGAAGTTGCCAAAGCCCTTTAAAGTTAGTTAAAACTAATGTTTGAATTTTGTTACCTAACCCGTCTTTGGATGTATCTCTTTTCCCAGCCATAATTATTTTTACCTTTTTTTCAATTTTGGATTCAATGCACTCGAAATTTCTCTACTTCGATTACCTAAATTCATTCAACTTATTTCAGTTTGGAAATAATCTTTTGTAGATTTTTGGGTCGATAGTCTTTGCGACTTTTCAAACGGTTGATCGTGCTTTCATGAAGGTCTTCAATTACATCGCTGACCTCACGAAACTTGATTCCTGCTAATTTAAAGAATCCAGCATCGTTTTTAAAGTCGCATTCATAATTGGGGTTAATACCTGTGGGAATCACACTTGTATCGAAGTCAAGTCCCAATTTCATCTCACCGATGGAATCAATCATCCACTGTAAGGCCGCATCTGATAACCCACTATGTTCTTTAGTTCCACCACCAACGCAGCCGTGTGCGCCTGGAAACCACTTTTGAATCACTCGCTGGTTTTCAGCATCAGGATGCTTTGCCATAGGCGTGACATCAAAGACTTCACGAATTTCGTCGATCGCCACCGCGTGCAAGGCATTCTGAACACATTTGTTTAAAGTAGTGTCATGGAATCTGTAACGCTTATTCAGTTGCTCGTTCAACTTGCTGAAGGCGGGTATCCCAGGAATACCAAGGGCTCCAACGGTGTCAAAACAACCTAGCAAGGTGATAGGGACGCGATCGCCGTAAGCTTGACGGTATTCCACAGCTTCCTGATCTTTTGGTTTAACACCTCGTTTACGGTAAAGCTCATAAGCTTCATGGGCTTTGGTGACATGGGGACGGTCTAGAAGACCGGAGCAATAGATCATCCCCGCTAAACTTCTAACTGTGTAAGCACCACGACTGAAACCGAACAGATAGATTTCGTCACCAGGAACATAGTTTAGGCTCAGGAATCGATAGCCATCTTCTATATTTCTATCGATTCCTAGTCCAGTAGCTCCTCCTAAAACTTTTTGACCCTCGGCTCCAACCCCCTCGTCATAAAATACGATTTGTGTAACCCCGTCACTAGCCATCGGTTTTACCGATTGAGCTAACTTAACCACATTGCTAGGGTAAGCACTTGTTAATTGTTGCCAGGTTCCATCACAGCAGATAACGAGACGTTTCATATTGTTATTTCAAAGTCTTTGATTAATTAGATCAACTTTTTATTAAGATGTGAATTTGGCATAGATTTAGGGCAAACGCATTTAATTTATCAACTATATATCTAGTTTTATAAATGCTTTAGCGAAGTATCCTCTCACCTTTCTAGTGAGAATGCAAGGACAGTTAAGACAGTTAAGCAGGAAATTAATTAAATAAATATTAAGTAATATCCGTCTAGTAAAATCATCCAAAGCCATAACAGTTTTCTTTGATTTCTGTTCGCGCAGCGTGGCATAACCATATTTATTTGGGTGAGCGCAAGCGCGATAGGCAAGTAAGAGATAATAGGAAAAAAGGATATTTAAGTTATATCTAACTTCGCAAAAATTTATTAAATATGAGTAAGTGGGCGTAAATAGTTGTCGTTGGCAATAGGCAATAAGCAATAGGCAATAATGGGAAATAGGCAATATTTATAAGGATTTTAGCCTAGTTGATTTTTCTTTACATAGTTTGATTTTATTGTGCCAGCCTACTAAAGTCCTATAGAAATAGTCAATTGAATTTTTGTTTTTAAAATGAAATCATCAAGGTGCATTAAAGTAAAAAATATTATCTATCCATTCACTACGTTTTTCTATGACACTTTCTACAAACCGTGTTTATCCCGTTATTTGGCACAATGGTGCGGTGTCACTAATCGATCAAACTCGCTTACCCAACGAATATACATTTGTGGAAATCCACCGCAGTGAAGATATGGCACGGGCGATTAAGACTATGATTGTCCGAGGTGCGCCTGCAATTGGTGTGGCTGCGGCTTATGGAATGTATCTTGGCGCAAGGGAAATTGAAACTAGCGATCGCCACGAATTTTTGCAAAACTTAGATAAAGTAGCTCAGTTGTTGCGTTCTACTCGTCCCACGGCGGTAAATTTATTTTGGGCAATTAGCCGGATGATCAAAGCCGCCTACGAAACGCTGGGAACGGTAGAAGACATCAAACAAACCCTTTTTCAAACAGCCCAAGCAATCAACGCTGAAGATTTACAAACCTGTCAGGCGATCGGTGACAATGGTTTGGCAGTTTTGCCCACTACTCCAGAAAAGCTGACGTTACTTACTCACTGCAACGCTGGAGCGCTAGCTACGGCTGGTTATGGTACAGCTTTAGGTGTTGTGCGTTCTGCTTGGAGGGAAGGACGTTTAGAACGTTTATTTGCCGACGAAACGCGTCCCCGCTTACAAGGTGCAAAACTCACCGCTTGGGAATGTGTGCAAGAAGGTATTCCAGTTACATTAATTACTGATAATATGGCAGCCCATTGTATGAAACAGGGTTTGATTCATGCTGTAGTTGTAGGTGCCGATCGCATTGCTGCTAACGGTGACACTGCCAATAAAATTGGTACATATAGTGTAGCGATCGCAGCTAAGGCACATAATATCCCCTTCTTTGTGGCTGCACCCCTTTCCACTGTTGATTTTGAATTAGCCGATGGCAGTAAAATTCCCATTGAGGAACGCGATCCAACAGAAATATATCAAGTTGGTGACACTATTCTCACGCCTGAAGGTGTGGATTTTTACAACCCAGCTTTTGATGTCACCCCGGCTGAGTTGATTACAGCCATCATTACAGAGAATGGAGCGATCGCACCTGATAAATTAGCGAAATCACAGTTAAAGCAATTACCGATTGGGTTAAATCCGAATTGATGGAGAACTTGCGCCGAGTTCTCGATAACCCCAAATCCGAATAACGGAAACTTTATAGGGGATTGCCCTAAAAAAATCTCCGACTTTTTAGAAAAGCCGGGGACTTTGTTTTTTGACTACTTTAAAATCTGACGCAATACTGTTCGGTTAAGGCAAGAGACGCGATAAATCGCCGTCTTTACAAGAATCAGTCCTTTGTAGAGACGGCGATTTATCGCGTCTTTAGGATTAGCGGCGTGTCATCAAAAAACCTTATCCGAACCGTATTAAAATCTGACGGCTCAAAATTTATCAGCAATTTTGTCAATAATTTTATCTAAACTTCATATTTTGACTTAATTCAATAAGCAAAATCCGCAATTACTTTTTCAAAATAAGCTTTTACTTACTCAAACCCCAGTTTGCTTTCTCATTTTGGTGTTTTCCGCAAGTAAAATAAGCTTTTGCTTTCTCAAACCCCAGTTTACTTTCTCATTTTGGTGTTTTCCGCAAGCAAAATAAGCTTTGACTTACTCAAACCCCAGTTTACTTTCTGATTTCGGTGTTTTCTGCAAGTAAAATAAGCTTTTGCTTTCTCAAAATGCGATTTGACTTACTCAAACCCCAGTTCGCTTTCTGATTTTGGTGTTTTCCGCAAGTAAAATGCCATTTCGCTTACTAAATTAGTTACAAAAATTAAAGTTTAACTTTGTCCCTCTCCGACTCGGAGAGGGACAGGTTTTGCGTAGTAAAACCAGGGAGAGGTCTTTTGATTAGACTAATTAACCCTAGAAAACTTAACCAAAATGCTGAATAATTGCATCGGCAAATTCAGAACATTTTAAGGGTTCAACAGGCGGTTCTAGCAACCGGGCTAAATCGTAGGTGACTTGACTACTCGCGATCGCATCGCTTAAACCTTTCTTAACTAGGTCTGCGGCTTCTTGCCAACCCATAAATTCCAGCATCATCACACCAGACAAAATCACTGAACCTGGATTAATCCGATCCAATCCGGCGTGTTTGGGTGCTGTACCGTGGGTGGCTTCAAATATGGCACTAGAATCACCAATATTTGCCCCTGGCCCCATTCCTAATCCCCCAACAATGGCAGCAGCAGCATCAGACAAGTAATCGCCGTTCAAGTTCATTGTCGCCAAAATCGAATACTCATCCGGTCTGGTTTGAATTTGTTGAAAAATACTGTCAGCAATTCGGTCATTCACCAAAACTTTCTCTTTCCATTTGCCATCGCCGTGGGTTGCCCAAATTGTGTTAAGAACAGTTTCAACTTCCTTGACAACTTGCGCTTTCTTGTCTGGAGTCAGATTATCAAACCCAGGCTCAATCTGGCGGGCGTTTTCTTCCAAAGAAATATTCGGATTTTTTTCCTTGTTACTCAAAATCCAAGATTCCTGTTCAGTAACAGTTTCTTGGCGAAATTCACTAGTTGCTAGTTCATAACCCCAATCGCGGAAAGCCCCTTCGGTGTACTTCATAATGTTGCCCTTATGCACCAAAGTCACTTGTTGCTTGTTTTTGGGCAATAGTAAGGCGTGTTTGATGGCACGTCTAACTAGGCGCTGGGAGCCAGTTTTGCTGATGGGTTTGATGCCAATACCAGAATCAAGAGGAATACGTTTTTTCCCGTGTTCTGGGGTGGCGGGGATCAGTTCTTCATTGAGAATTTTAATTAAGCGATCGCCAATTTCGCTACCTTGTCGCCACTCAATCCCTAAATAAATATCTTCCGTATTTTCTCGATAAACAATTACATCCAGCTTTTCGGGATTTTTGTGGGGAGAGGGCGTACCTGCATAGTAACGGCAAGGACGCACGCAGGCATACAAGTCAAAAATTTGCCGTAGCGCCACATTTAAAGAACGGATTCCTCCCCCAATGGGAGTAGTCAAAGGCCCTTTAATAGCTACACCATACTCTTCAATTGCCGTGAGAGTGTCTTGAGGTAAATACTGATAAGTACCATATAAATCGCAAGCTTCGTCACCAGCGTAAACCTTGAACCAGCTAATTTGACGCTGACCCTTATATGCTTTGGCTACCGCAGCATCGAGAACTTTTTGGGTAGCAGGCCAGATGTCGATACCTGTACCATCGCCACGAATAAAGGGGATAATTGGATTGTCCGGTACGATTGGTTCACCATTTTTGAAGGTGATCTTTGCTCCGGCTGCGGGGGGGGTAATCTTTTCGTACATCGTTCACACACTCCTAATCGATACGCTGCTAGTCAAAAAATCCTTATGTGGCAGGCTTGTATATTTTGCTATGTCTTTTGTTTACCAAGCCATAAGGCAAAGATTTTCCCCCTATTCCCCTTGTACATTATTTGGGGATTAAGTGTGGGATTTCAGTGAAGCGATCGCAATTTTGTACGATTAAAAATAGTAAACTACTTTTCGCTATCAATACTTTTCCAAGGTGAAGCCCGATAGCTTACCGCTCTTTCACTGACCGTTAAAACGAGAATGGCATGACAGACCCAATGATTTTATCAGGCCCTGCAAATGACATCGACTCTCTCCGACAACCATTAATCGCCGGGTCTGAAAAAGTCCAACAACAGATAATCCCACAATTAGCTGAGTTGGGTAATGAGGGATTAGACGTGTTGATGGAATTTTTACTGAAACGACGTGAGAACCCAGCGACTTGGATTGATGGCAAAGCTTACCAAGTCCTTTACAGCTCTGATGCACCTCAAGCCAAAGAATTTTTGCGCTCCTCTTTTCCTGAAGGAATTGTACCTCTAAAATCAGAGTGCGGGATTAACTACAATTCTTTGCAACAGCTACTTGCTGCTCAAGACTTTCAAGCAGCCGATCGCGTCACCATCGAAAAAATGTGTGAACTATCAGGGCCAACGGCTGTACAACGAAAATGGTTGTACTTTACTGAGGTAGAAAATACCTCGGCTGTTGACTTACAAACCATTAACAACCTCTGGTTAGTCCACTCCGAAGGTAAATTTGGCTTTTCAGTGCAGCGAGAAATCTGGTTGAGTTTGGGTAAAAATTGGGAGAATTTCTGGCCGAAAATTGGCTGGAAAGAAGGTAATAACTGGACGCGATACCCTAACAGCTTTACCTGGGATTTGAGTGCGCCTAGAGGTCACTTACCCCTCTCTAATCAGCTGCGGGGGGTAAGAGTCTTTGCTTCTTTACTCTCTCACCCTGCTTGGTCGAAGAATCCAGAAAAATGATTATAATTTCATGAAGTTCGAGTGGGACGAAAACAAAGCGGCAATAAATCTTTTAAAACATCAGGTTTCGTTTGAAGAAGCCAAAACTGTTTTCGACGATCCGCTCTATGTTGACTTCTACGATCCAGACCACTCTGATAATGAGGAGCGTTACCTTATTATTGGAGAATCAAGTCGGGGACGCTTACTAATCATGTCGTATACGGAAAGAGGAAATTCGATTCGTCTTATTAGTGCAAGAGAAGTAACACGATCCGAGCGAGAAGCATACAAAGAAGGGTAAGCCAGAAATGGAAGACGATCTGCGATCGGAGTATGACTTAAAGAGTCTAAGGGTCAGAAAGTTCGGCCCGGAACGAAAAAGCTTTGGGAAAACAACAATTCGTTTAGAACCTGATGTTGCAGAGGTTTTTCCCAATGCCGATGCTGTGAATGAGGCTCTAAGATTTCTGATTAGAGTTGTGCAGGGCAATCAAGTTTCTGCACTTGCAAAGCAGCCTCACAATTCCTCGGAGGGGGCGGATAAAACCTCCTAGTAGTGAGTTGGAAGTGTCGCAGATCCCAAACTGAAAATATCAAATCAGATAATGGCAAATGTTCGTCTAGAAGATATTAAACGTAGATTTAATAATATCACCGCGATCGAGGATATTACCTTTGAAATTCCTGATGGTGAGTTTTGGGTTTTAGTTGGGCCATCAGGTTGTGGTAAATCTACAATTTTGCGAACGATCGCAGGTTTAGAAACCGCTACATCAGGCAAACTCTTTATTGGCGATCGCTTGGTGAATAATATCCCAGCCAGACAGCGAGATGTGGCGATGGTATTCCAAAACTACGCCCTCTATCCTCACATGAGCGTGGCCCAAAACATCGGCTTTGGCTTGCAGATGCGGAAGGTTGATCGAAAAATCATTCAAGAACGGGTGATGAATGTGGCGCGATCGCTTTCTCTGGATCACCTGCTGGATCGTAAACCCAAACAACTTTCTGGGGGACAGCAACAACGGGTAGCATTAGGAAGAGCGATCGCTCGTGAACCCCAAGTTTTTTTACTTGATGAACCTTTATCTAATTTAGATGCCCAATTACGCGACGATACAAGGGCAGAATTAAAACAGTTACATCAAGAATTAGGCATTACCACAATTTACGTCACCCACGATCAAGTTGAAGCAATGACTTTGGCTGATAAAATAGTCGTGCTAAATCGCGGGCGAATTCAACAAATCGGCGATCCCCAAACTATTTATGCAAGTCCTGCTAATCAAATGGTGGCAACTTTTTTAGGCAGTCCGCCAATGAATATTTTGCCTGCAATCTATCATAATAACGGTTTTGATGTGAGTGGGCAGTTATTAACGATTCCAGCAGTTGTAAAAGAAAAATTACAGTTGCGTCAGGAACACAGTTATGATTTGGGGATTCGTCCAGAGCATATTTTTATTAACGAACCGCCAAGTCGCCAAGGACGCGAAGAAGGAAATGAGGGTCAGCTGATTGTGGAAGTTAAGGTAGTGGAACCTTTGGGAAGAGAAACTTTGATTCGTGCTGGTTTACCTGGTTCGGCGGTGGTGTTGAATATTCAGGTGGGTGGGGATGTGCGTCTGCGTCCAGGCGATCGCCTTTCTTTACAACTTGATTTAAATCACTTGTTTGTATTTGATCCCAAAACTGGCGACAGAATTTTATAAATAGTTTCTTAAACTGCCAGAAATAATCACAATTCCCAATTTTTTGTAGCCAAAATCTAAGAAAATAAAAACTGCAATAGAGACTTAATTGATTAGCTGCAAAAAGTTATATGGCTATTAATCGACGCAATTTCTTGTTTTTACTTACAGCAGGTGCGGGTGCTTTTGCATTAGATGCTTGTGCATCGGCAGAGAAATCTCCAAATGGAAATACTGCAACTCCTGAAGCAACACCAAATACAACATTAAATAAAACATCAGATAAACCAGGTGCTATCCAACTACCGCCCTTAGCTTACGCCTACGAAGCACTTGAACCACACATCGATGCTAAAACCATGCAGTTTCACCATGATAAACACCACGCAACTTATGTAAAAAACTTGAATGCAGCGTTAGATAAACACCCAGAACTCAAAGGCAAAACTATTGAAGAACTGTTGCAGAAACTTGACAGTGTACCACAAGATATTCGCAAAACAGTACGCAATAATGGCGGTGGCCATGTGAACCACTCAATGTTCTGGGAAATTATGAAGCCAAAAGGTGGGGGAGAACCAACAGGAAATATAGCCTCCGCAATTAATCAAAGTTTTGGCAGTTTTGCAGCTTTCAAAAAACAGTTTAATGAAGCTGGTGCTAGTCGTTTTGGTAGTGGTTGGGTTTGGCTAGTGCGTAATAAAGGTGGCAAGTTAGAAGTGACAACTACAGCTAACCAAGATAGTCCCTTAAGTACAGGTAAATATCCCATTTTAGGTAATGACGTATGGGAACATGCATATTATCTAAATTACCAGAATCGCCGCGCCGATTATTTAGATGCTTGGTGGAATGTAGTTAATTGGGATGAGATTAACAAGCGGTTTGCAGCAGCCAGTAAACTTGCTTAAACATTGGGATATTGATATTCCACTCCTGTCAAAGTAATTCATAATTCCAACCAGTGGAAACTTGCACTCTTTCTAATTACGAATTACGAATTAGGTTGCCGAGCGTTCGCGTAGCGTCTCGTAGAGAAGCCGAGGTACGAATTACGAATTAGTTAAAGAGGCTTTTGAGTAGGTACACCAATAGGACGGGGAAACTGAACTGGTGTGGTGGCTACCTTACGCAAATACACACAGTGCCGGATGCTGTGACTCAAGGGTGTTGTAAATTGTTCGATTGATTCAATAACACCACCCAACAGCTTCACAGCATTCTGCAAAGCTGTTGTTTCATCCTTTGTCCAATTACCGCGATAAATTATAGCTAAACCTCCCTGTTTGAGCAGTGGTAGGGTATATTCTGCACAAACAGAAACTGCCCCTACAGCGCGTATCAGTGCAATATCATAAGCCATTCGATGCTTATAGTACTGACCGATTTCTTCAGCCCTACCAACAAGAGTTTTAGCATTAGTAAGGGTAAGTTCAGATAATAGACTGTCGAGAAAAGTAATTTTTTTCTGAGTGGAATCGAGAAGAGTAATTGTGCAATTAGGTACTGTCATTACCACTGGAACACCTGGAAAACCTGCACCTGTACCAATATCGATGATAGTGGGAGAAGCCGGGGGTAAATTTCCTGATAATAGGGGTAGAATTCCTCGTAGAGAATCCCAGAGATGTTTTTCCCAAAACTCTTGGGGGTCAGTAATGCGAGTTAAATTTAGTTGACGATTACCTTCTAGGATTAACTCATAAAGCCTTTGGAATTGCCCTTGCTGTTGGACAGTTGGTTGCCAATTCAGAGTTTGCTGCCAGATTTCTGCCATCTCAGGCAATAAGTTAGTCATTTGTCATTTATCAATTGTCATTTGTCATTTGGGATAGGGCATTGGGTATTCTTTTTTCTCCAGTCCCCAGTCCCCAGTCCCCTTTCATACCGATGGTAGAGGTTCTTTGACTTTGGCTTCTAGTGTCTTTGGGTCTACTGATTGTAGTTCGCCGTGGTTGAGTGTCCAGCAACGATCTGCGATCGCTAACAAATCCCCAGCATCGTGTGTTACTACCAATAGCGTCCAATCTTGTTTCAGCTTGGCTAATAAATTTACCAGTTGCCGACGCATTGACCAATCTAACCCAGCAGTGGGTTCATCCAATAACAGTAAATTTGGCTGGCGAATCAATTGCACTGCTAAAGCTAAACGCCTCTGTTGACCACCACTCAAAGCATGAGGAGCAGCAGAAAGCGATAAATGCTCTAATCCCACCTCAGTTAGGGCCTGTCTAACTCGTTCTGAGCCTAACTCAGGATGTCCTAAACGCAATTCTTCTAAAATTGAACCACCGCAAAAGTGCCGTTCTGGAAACTGAAATACCAACCCAGCTAATTGTTGTAGCTGTTCGGCTATAAGTTCTTGTTCCCGCCAGAAGAGTGCGCCAGTAGTAGGTTCGGCTAGTCCTGACAAAATTTCTAGTAAAGTACTTTTTCCCGAACCACTGGGGCCAATAATCAGACCTAGCTGCTGGGGTGCTAATTCCAAGTTGATCGATTTAAGAATCGCTGTTGGACACGCTGTGGGGTGATAATTTACATTTCGGAGATAGAGCATTTGTTAAGATTACCAAAAAGTCAGCAAATTACTGATTAGCTACACTGAGAGTACCTGGAAAATTCTGGAAAAATTTATCATGCATTACCTGGATTAACAGCTTAATCTAGCAGCAAGAATCATCCAATTTTTCTCCATTGTGGCAGACTCACCCTGGAACAATGGCTATGACGAGCCTGGAAACATGGAAAAATTACCAAAGTCAACCTTTATATAAAAAAATTTTGGTTGAGGCAGAGGCAAGTTAACACTTCGACTCCTTTCTCTACGAGAGGCTGCGCCCTAAGCATAGCTATGCCGCAGGCTTTACGACTGCTTTACCTTGGCTTTGCCCTTCTCTATGAGAGGTTGCGCTCAGGACAGGCTCAGGACAGGCTCGGCACAGGTCAAGGCAAGTCGCTCAGTGTAAAAATTAATTATTTTTTGCATTCTAAGTAACACATACAACTATTTCAACCGCAATTATTCTGAGGGTTAAAATGACTAAAAGGTTTTCTTCGCCCCGATTAATAGTGCCTACCAGACTCACTATCCTTGCTCAGACTGCTTTTGGTGCTGCGTTCGCCTTTGGCGTTGCCCCTTGGGCAATCGCACTTAATCTGTGGGTAAATCCCTCCCTGGCTGGCGATCCGTTTCGCAATAGCGAACCTCATCAAATTGGCGACCAAACAGAAGCAGCTTTTAAAGCAATTTTCCAACAGGGCAACTATCCAGCAGCAGAGCGTTATTTAGAACAAGCAATATCTAAAGAACCAAATGAACCTCTAGCTTATGCGATGAAGGCATCTTTGGCATACGGAAATAAAGATTGGGCTAAACTCGCCACCTACAGTCAGAAAACTCTAGAAACCGGACAAAAACTGATTCCCAACGATCCATTGCGTGGTAATTTATACACTGGTGTTGGTCATTTTTTAGAGGGAGCAGTAATTCTTACCCGTGAGGGTACTGTCAACGGTGTGCCACAAGCTTTTAGTCGACTGCGGCAAGTTTATGAATATTTAGATAAAGCCGAAGCAATTTCTGCCAACGATCCAGAACTGAATTTAATCAAGGGTTATATGGATTTGTTGTTGGCGGTTAATTTGCCTTTTGCTAGTCCCGATCAGTCAATTGGACGTTTAGAAAAAAATGCTGCTCCTGGGTATCTCGTTGATCGGGGTATTGCTCTTGCTTACCGGGATTTAAAAAGGTATCCACAAGCACTAGAGTATGTCAATCGAGCCATCAAAACCACATCCGATAATCCAGAAATTTATTATCTCAAAGCCCAAATCCTGAAAGAACTGGGGCAAAAAGAAAAAAGCCAGCAGATGATTGGGGAAGCGATCGCTAATTTTGACAAAGCATTAACTAAAAAATCTCAACTCCCAGGCGATTTAGTCAAACAAATTGAGAGTGAACGCAAAAATGCTGTTAGCCTTAAGAATCCTGGGTAATTTGGCATTGGAGATTAAGTTTTTTCCCCATTCCCTATGCCCCACTTTGATATGCTTATTTGCAGAACAGTAATTGAGATATTAGACCAAAATGGAGATTCAGTTCCGCGAGATTAATCCTTTTGATATGTGGATTTGGCTGAAATTCAGTACAAATCCTTCTGCACGTGAAAAACAGTATGTAGAAGAAGTTTTCAATTCCTGGTTTTATCTGGGGAAATTGGGCGCATTTAATGCAGAGAATCTTCAGGTGCAGGACACTGGACTCGATATCAGCTACATGAATTATGATGAGCAAGGGTATGACAAAAGCTTGCTAGCACTGATGCACAACATCGGTGAGTTTGAATATGAGGGTCAATGGGGGCGTTGTTGGTTTGATTTAGGAACAAGTGATGCGATCGCTCTGGATATTTTAATCAATGCCCTCACACAGCTAAGTCAGGAATATGTGACCATTGAAGAATTGTACATCGGTGGCGAAAATCCAGATTGGCCTATTGAGGATAGTGAAAGTCGTCCTCAGTCTATTTACGATAATTAGTTACAAAAATGGGTAAAGCAGGCGAAATTCGGGTAATAGCATTGGGGCTAATTCGGGATGGCGAACGCATATTTGTTTCTGAAGGCTATGATCCCGTAAAGCAAGAAACATTTTATCGGGCTTTAGGCGGTGGTGTTGATTTTGGCGAAACTAGCCACGCCGCCTTAAAACGGGAGTTTCAAGAGGAAATTCAGGCGGAATTAACGAATATTAAATATCTAGGTTGTATAGAGAGCTTGTTTACATTTAATGGTAGGCAAGGTCATGAAATTGTTCAGCTTTATCAATGTGACTTTGTTGATTCAAAATTTTATAAACTGGAAAGTCTAATTTTTTCAGAATCACAACATCATAAACATAAAGCTTTATGGATGGATATCTCTCGCTTCAAATCTAGTGAATTACGATTAGTACCTGAAGTATTTTTTGAATATTTATAAATCATCGGGAAATCGCACTCAACAAAGACACAATATACTGGTTGAGACTAACACCTTCCTGTTCAGAAGTCTCAGCTAAACGTCGATGTAAAGATTTCGGCATCCGTAGTAGCAGTTTACCACTATAGGAATCATTACTACTTGGTAAAGGAATATCATCGCCAGCTTCATAAGCTGTTTCAATCCACAATTCTCGCGCTTCATTGAGATTTGCCACTGTCTCTTCAAGGGTTTCGCCTTGGGTAAGACATCCAGGTAAATCTTTAATTTGAGCTACATATCCTTCATCAGGGTCGGGGTAAAGTGTTACAGGGTACTGAAGATTTAAATAATATTCTAAAGACGGTTTCTCAATCTGCTGGTTCTTCTGGTTCGGTGTATCTGGATCTAACTCTTGGGTTTTACCTGCACGGTATTCAGCCATTGCCTCAGTTGCAAGGAAAGCGAGTACATCAGGAGAACGGGTGAAAGCTTCATCCCAACAGTGTTTATCTTCTAGTTCTTCCAAAATCATCGCTGCGATGCCTACGGCGGGCTACGCCTACGCATCTTGTTCATTGGCAGGCAAATTTTTTAGTTTGGCGATCGCTTGTTCAAGTAGCTCTGTCATGGCTGCTAATCGTTACGAAAGTCATACTATAAATTATCTCTGCTTGCACTCTGTTGGGGTTTTTAGGGTGCGATCACTTGGGGTGAGAGCAAAGTGCGACTACCATAAAGCAGCCAATTGTTGTATCGAGGACAATGTGAACCAAATTAGGAAAGTCTTTATCAATACCTTCGCCAAAACAAGAGTATGAAGAGAGAGGGCGCTCTGTAGTAGAGTTGTTGTCTTCCCAAACGACAACTCAAAAACTACAATTCGCCCATGTTCGACATCCTATCACTCTTACAATGCC
>NZ_JADEXU010000393.1 GCF_015206895.1 Nostoc sp. LEGE 12450
GTAACGCAAGGAGTACAGCGATCGCCAAATCGAGCTATGCTGCGTGCAGTTGGTTTTAAAGATGAAGATTTCAACAAAGCCATTGTCGGTATAGCCAACGGTTACAGCACGATCACCCCCTGCAATATGGGAATCAATCAACTAGCACAAAGGGCAGAGGTTGGGATTAAAACTGCCGGAGCAATGCCGCAAGTGTTTGGCACAATAACCATCAGCGATGGCATTTCGATGGGAACTGAAGGGATGAAATATTCCCTAGTGTCGCGGGAAGTCATCGCCGATTCCATTGAAACCGCCTGTACCGGACAAAGTATGGATGGTGTGCTAGCGATTGGCGGTTGTGATAAAAATATGCCAGGGGCAATGCTAGCGATCGCCCGGATGAATATCCCTGCAATATTTGTTTACGGTGGCACAATTAAACCCGGTCACTACAACGGACGCGATTTAACCGTTGTCAGTTCTTTTGAAGCTGTTGGTCAATATAGTGCTGGAAAAATTGACGACAAGGAATTATTAGAAGTCGAAAGTCGGGCTTGTCCTGGTGCTGGTTCCTGCGGGGGAATGTTCACAGCAAATACCATGTCTTCAGCATTTGAAGCGATGGGAATGAGTTTGCCCTATTCTTCGACAATGGCGGCGGAAGATGCCGAAAAAGCCGACAGCACAGAAAAATCAGCATTCGTCTTAGTCGAAGCCATCAGAAAACAAATCTTACCCCGGCAAATTATCACCCGCAAATCTATAGAGAATGCCATCTCTGTGATTATGGCGGTGGGTGGTTCGACCAATGCAGTATTGCATTTTTTAGCGATCGCTCGCGCTGCGAATGTAGAGTTAACCTTGGATGACTTTGAAACTATCCGCGCCCGTGTTCCCGTTTTGTGCGATTTAAAACCAAGCGGTAAATATGTAGCTACAGATTTGCACAAAGCTGGTGGCATTCCGCAAGTCATGAAGATGTTACTTGTGCATGGCTTATTGCATGGTGATAGCCTCACCATTAGCGGCCAAACCATTGCAGAGATATTAGCAGATATCCCAGAAGAACCATCTGCCAATCAAGATGTGATTCGGACTTGGAATAACCCGATGTATGCTCAAGGACATTTAGCCATCCTCAGAGGTAATTTGGCAACGGAAGGGGCTGTCGCTAAAATTACTGGCGTGAAAAAACCAGTAATTACCGGGCCTGCACGGGTGTTTGAGTCGGAAGAAGCCTCTTTAGATGCAATTTTGGCGGGTAAAATTCAAGCTGGTGATATTCTCGTCATCCGCTACGAAGGGCCCAAGGGTGGCCCTGGAATGCGAGAAATGTTGGCTCCCACTTCGGCAATTATCGGGGCTGGTTTGGGTGATGCGGTGGGATTAATTACCGATGGACGCTTTTCTGGCGGTACTTA
>NZ_JADEXU010000179.1 GCF_015206895.1 Nostoc sp. LEGE 12450
GTTACATACCCAGTAGTTCATCTAGCTGCAAGTTTGGCAAGTCTGGAGGAATTACAGTCCATACTGTTGTGACTTTATGGCTCTCTTGTTGGGTTGTCAAATCAAGTGCGATCGCTTCTATGCGAATTTCTAAACAGCCAAAGGGAATCTTTAATTGTGTCATTACTTCCAGACCTCCCAACACATTAGGTAGTAAATTTGTCAATAAATGGGGCCCATCTAGTAACCAGCGAGTTTGATAATCTTCAACCCATAACTTCACAACCACTTGGGGAGGTACTTCAGGCAGTACTACGCGCACTATGATCAACTTGTCGGCGATTAGTTCGCCTTCTGGTACATACAGTTGCGGAATTGGCAAAGGCTCAATGGCTCCCGCAGTTATGGGTAGAGAAGGGGATAAAGCTAACAGAGGTTCCTTCTCTTCTTCTAAGAAGTAATTATTCGTTGCATCGGCTTCTAGTTCACTCTCTGTATCATCTACAACGATTTCTTGCGCCAACCAAGCTGACGCTATATTTACTTTTATCGGAGGAGGGGGAGGCGGTAGTTGTCTTACCAGAGCCATTGAAAGCGTTGGTTCAGATACTTTTTCTACTACCGTATCTTCCACTGTCTCTAGTTCAGCTTCCTTTGCTGTGTCTGCATCTTCCCTTAAGCTCTCAAGATCAAGAACCGACTCTTGGCCTTCTTCCCACATTGCTGTGGGATCATCCAGGTTTAATGGCAAGTCGACATCAACATTGGGAGTTCCAGCACTAAGCAAAAGCTGGGTTTGCTGGGCTGGAACATTGCTATCGTAATTTTGAGATTCCAGTTCATTGATGGATTCAGGCAAAGAGTATCCTTGGCTCTGCATCCACTTCCTCAGTAAGGGAGATGAATACAGGTTGCCTGTTGTAATGAATTGTGAATTCGGCTGGATTTCTACCTGAGCAACAGATTCTTCCTGAAATTTTTCATTTGGATGGGCTTCTACCTCAGCAACAGATGCTTCCTGAAATTGTGCATAATCTAGCACTAATTCCGGTATATTTTCATCCTCAGCTACAATTGCATCTAACTGTGGCAAGTCTTCAGCCGCTCCAACTTCCAATGTATCCCGAGGGACATTATTTTTTACTTCTTCTTCTGCATCACCTGGCAAAGCTTGTACCCGTCTCAAGTATGGAAAAGTCGTATCGAGTATTGACATTCGACGTTGCTTGATAACTAACTGCTCCAAGTTGATAGCAGCTATAGTAGTATCCTTTTCTAGAAGTTCCTCTTGTGAAGGTGATTCTGCGATAACATCTGTGTCAGGGTTGACATCAATTTGAAGAGGTGGCAATTTCGGCAATTGAGGCGAATTGCCTGAATTTTTAGATTTCCGTAGAGTGGTTTCTCGCAGAACTTGCAGGTTAATTTGCGGCGGTAGGGCTGTATTTGGAGATGGATTGAGTATCTGGGACTGATCTGTTTTTGAAATCTTGACCAGATTAAATAGTTTTAAATCGATCCTCACGGCGGTCTCTGGCTCTGTGGAAGCATCAGGCGAGTCCGATGGGGCTATAAGGTCATTTAAAGATGTACTAGGTTTTGCTGCGGCTGTTATTGCCAGTAATTCTGTTACATCTGCTGTAATGGTGAAGGACTGGCTGGCTAACCTGATGATTTCATCAACATCGGTGAATCGACCATACAAACTGATATCTGCCAAAATTAACTTCGATTCAAAGTCAGCAGGAATATCAATTGAGGTATTGATGG
Organism: Nostoc sp. LEGE 12450; assembly: GCF_015206895.1. Taxonomy (GTDB): domain Bacteria; phylum Cyanobacteriota; class Cyanobacteriia; order Cyanobacteriales; family Nostocaceae; genus Nostoc. Next base: position 1,750 of record NZ_JADEXU010000179.1, read on the forward strand.
TGAAGGGCAACTCCTGGTCTGGTAAGTGCCGTATCTGAGTCAAGATTTCCGACTCTAGGGGCGATCGCAGTTCAATCCCTAGTTCAAGCGCCTGCAAGCTTTTTGGAGATAATGTTTCACCCTGCTCTATATTTGTCTTGTCTTTAAGTTCTATGCGCCCATTGATTGTAAGAGCTTGTCCCCAACGAGCAATATAACTATCTCGATCTAAAGTTAACAATAATGGTGGTTCTGCTGCTGGCGAATCTGTAACCTCTTCATCATTCAGAAGCAGTTCAGAATCGGGTAAAGCTAAATCTATTAAATTTTGTAAAATTTGCTCTGCCGTCTCACCTTTGAGCCATACAGGACTCACAGGATCATCGATAACTATATCTTTTTCCGTTTCATCTGGAACAACTGTGGTAACAGGGTTGCTATCTGTAGCAATTTCCAATTCTGCCGAAACTGCGATCGCTTCATCTAAAGTAATTGCAGCTTCTTCCGGGTCAGTATCCAAATTCTCTTCATCTGGAACAACTGTGGTGACAAGGTTGCTATCTGTAGCAATTTCCAATTCTGCCGAAACTGCGATCGCTTCATCTAAAGTAATTGCAGCTTCTGCTGTGGCAGTATCCAAGTTGCCTTCATCTGGAACAACTGTGGTAACAGGGTTGCTATCTGTAGCAATTTCCAATTCTGCCGAAACTGCGATCGCTTCATTTAAATTAATTGCAGGTTCTTCTGGGTCAGTATCCAAATTCTCTTCATCTGGAACAACTGTGGTAGCAGAGTTGCTATCTGTAGCAATTTCCAATTCTGCCGAAACTGCGATCGCTTCATCTAGAGTAATTGCAAATTCTTCCGGGGCAGTATCCAAGTTTTCAGAAACAGTATCAGCCTGATCGAGTGATTTTGATTCTAGATTTTTCCTTTGCTCTGCCTCTTCTTCCTCGGACAATACTTTAATTTGGACACTGTATTGCCAAGATTTACCGAGTAGATCCGACATCAAATCGCCGGTACAGCGAAACTCCCAAACTCCCGTATCGAAGTAAGTAAAGGGAATTACCGCCATTAAGCCTTCTGAATTAGTGCGACGCGATCGCTTGAAAATTCGCCGCGTTGGTTGAACTTCCTGAGTTGAAGAGTGAGTTACCCGCACTTCCACGTCTGTATTCGAAAGGCTAGAACTAGCCAAAATTCTATACTGCCCTTCTAAAATTTCCAAATTTGGCGATTCTAGGATATGCCACGAGCGAGCGCCTTGTTTCTGTATCAGAAATTGCCAGTGTTCCATTGTGAGTGATGCCCAGACCGACGAGCCTCTGAGTAATATTGTGTATTAACTTGCTTGCAAGTTTACCCCAGTATTTTGTAAATGTACCCCTTATAATAGCTATCTAGTTAACTCCGTTTTACCGGAAAATTCAATGGATCGCCGTGTTGCTTGTGTGTAAAGCTTTTGTTGTTTTCTGAATATTAACTTTGGCACTCTCCACGGCTAAATTAACAGGAATACAATAGACACCGTTGGTTGTCTATGATCAAATTAATAGGAATATTTTTGTATCATTTTTTACTAAAAATGTCAAATTTGCGATAACACAACATAGAATAAAAATTAAGATTCACTTGACAATTGTTCTTGAATTGTGGTCATCCACATTTTTGCTACAAAAAGGAAGGTAGGATGTGGCTTTTAAGTGGCTAATTTGCGATCGCCTCCGGCAGATGCAAAGCGTCATCGCAAATCCACAGTTAGCCGCGTAGCACGTGCCCAACTTACCTGAAGCGGTTCAAAGAAGTATCCTCACCTGAGTGAAATGTAGGTGACAATAAGGATTTACAGGAGGGATTCGATGCTAGTCATTTTAATGGACGAGCAAATCCTTGCCCCTGAGCAAGTTTGCCAGTCTTGTTTACTCGCTGACAGGAGCGGTCAACCCCGTTGGCGTGGAGGTGAACTACGCTGTGGTCAAGCCATTCGCAAACTTACTCAACAGCAGCCAGACCAGTATGAGTGCATGATGGGCTTTCGCATTGCCCATATAGAATAGTTTAATTTACCAGCAAGACCAAGTAACTGCGTTATCCTAAGCTCAAGTAACTATATAAATTTAATCACAGGAGAACGCATAATGTCTTGGCGCGGGTCTACAACGGTTTCAGATAGAATTTTCGCTTGTTTGCCTTATTTACTTCCTCTGATTGAGGTTTTTGTATTTGGTAGATATTTGCTATCAGATTTTCCACCGCTACAACTACTGTTTCTGCCGCTTCTGCCATTGTTGAGAATTTACTACGGCGTGCGTTATGCAGGAATGATTATTTTCTTTGCTTTATTTTTACTGGTAGTCAGAAACGAAAAAATTAGTCACTTTATTCGTTTCAACACCATGCAAGCAATCCTTTTGGACATCATTATCTTTTTGTTTAACATCCTCACTGATGTTGTGGGACTAGTTCCCGTTGGTGGTTTTGCAATCCAAACTCTATCCACAACCATTTTTATTGGCATAGTGGGAGCAGTTGCATATTCAGTAATCCAGTCTGTAAGCGGGCGTTATGCAGAAATCCCAGCGATTTCCGATGCAGTGTACATGCAAGTGCGCTAATTGTTAACGAGCCACTACGGTGTTTTCCAGGCGGCCAATACCTTCAATCTCGACGCGGATGCGATCGCCTGGGTGTAATTGACTTACACCCTCTGGTGTACCTGTAAGTATCAAATCACCGGGTAGTAGGGTCATCACCTGGCTAATGTAGGAAACTAAAACATCAGGGGAAAATACCATCTGATCGATACAGGCAGATTGAACTGGGTTAACATCGTCATTCACAAAAGTCTGCAATCTCGCTCCTGGATTTAACTCCCGCACAATCCAAGGGCCCAAAGGACAGAAAGTATCAAAACCTTTAGCTCGCGTCCATTGAGCATCCAGTTTTTGTAAATCCCGCGCTGTTACGTCATTTGCGATGGTGTAGCCCCAAATTTTTGTTTGGGCTACCTCTGGTGTGCATTCAAAAGCGTAATCGCCAATCACTAATGCTAACTCTCCTTCGTAGTCAACTCTTTGTGACTGGGGAGGGTACTTAATTTCCCTCTCAGATGGAATGATAGTCGTGGGTGGCTTGAGAAAAATTAGTGGTTCAGAAGGTACTGGAGTTCCCATTTCGGCTGCATGTTCTGCATAATTCTTACCCACCGCCACAATTTTTGAGGGAGCGCAAGGAGCTAGAATTTGATAATTTTCTGGTGTCAAAGTTAAATCAGTTGGTTGTCCTTGTAACCAGGGCGGAGCATCTAGAACCTGCACATTGAGGGATAGTTGTAGTATCCCATAATAAATCTGTCCTTCTTGATTTTGAATTCGCACGTAGCGCTGTGCCATAACCTTGATGAATATCCTTTTATCTGCGATTAGAAACTTCGAGCGGGTAGCAATTCTCAGTTAGCTTTTTAGCAAATCGAATTAGCGTTGAGCCTGAAAGCCGCTAGAGAAGAAGATGTCCAAAAAGATATGTTGGTCTCCTCACTCCCCTTGTGGGTCAGTGAGAGGCTCTGGAGGTAGCCTTACGACCTAGTTTTCATTAGGGACATCCGAAAAATACAAACTTCGGCGATTTGGCTAATGATTCAAATTGAAAACTGGTAAGATTATAGTTCCTTGTTGCTTCCGATGTTGATTAATACTAGTATTTTAAATTTAAATCAAGTATAAATTAATGTCAGCAACCTTTTTGTCCATAAGGAAACTGGAAAATATGACTACAAATTACGAAACAATGTACATCCTCCGTCCCGACCTAGGAGACGAACAGGCAGAGCAAGCAATTACTAAATATCAGAATTTGCTTCGTGACCAAGGCGCTGAGGATATCCAAATTCAAAATCGTGGTAAGCGTCGTCTAGCTTATGAAATCAAAAAACACCGAGATGGGATCTATATCCAGTTAAACTACACTGCGCCTGCAACTGCGATCGCTCCTTTTGAACGCGCTATGCGCTTGAGTGAAGAAGTGATTCGCTATTTGACAATTAAGCAGGATATCGCAGAGGAAAAACCCCCTAAAGAGGAAAAGGAAAAGCCCACTAAAGTAGCTGCAACGGTCTAAGGAGCAGGGAGCATAGGGCGGGGAGCAGAGAAGCTGTTTTAGTAAATCTTTCCCCAATTCCCAATTTCCATTCAGTAAAATTTTGTCTTCTTCTTTTTTCGTAACTTAATTGGGAATGCTAAATTAACAAATACTTGCCAAAGGTAGTACTCCCGCAGTTATACCTAAGAGTGGACAAGATTCTGAATGGGAGCTGTAAGCTACTGTGAGCCAATCTGATACACCCAATATTCAAGTTCTCTCTACGGAAGTTTCGCAGCTGCGCCAAGAGTTGCAACTCCGCGATCAATTAGTGCAACAACTATCTCAAGAACTCTTCCGGCTAGTAAAGGGTAATACTAGTTTTATGCCCCAGCAGCCGGATATTGAGCGCGATATGAGCCAGTTACAGGCATTGCAAGAACAACTCCAAGCTGTTGAGCAGCAGGTGGCGTTCTACCAAGAGCAAATTACAACTCGTGACTCCGAAATTTATCAATTGCGACAGTCAGTACAAGAACTTACAGATCGCACTCGGATGTTAGAGCAAGTAGTACAAGAGTTGCCTCAAATTTACCGTCGAAAGTTTGAGGAGCGGATGACACCAGTGAGAGAAAAGGTAGCAATGCTACAACGGGAAAATCGCAAACTGCAAGCAGAACTGCAAAGTGTGAGTTACCGTTTAGCACTCAAAACTCGCAATGCTAGTCACAGTGGAATTGATTTGCCAAATTTTCCCCGCCCAGCGTCCGAACAAACTAATCTTTCAACTCCCCAGAATGCCTAAAGTTACCATTAGGGTGGAATCGAAGAGGTAAGAAATTGTCATAACAAAGCATCTTGGAGACATCCAGGTAATACATTAAGGTAAAAATCGCTATAGAGTTAGAAATAACTCAAAGGCTATATATTCTAACCTTTCTTACCTCTTGCTTCCTTGCGTTAGTTACGTCGGATTTAGAGCAATTAGCTTCGAGTAATTGAATGGTGTTAGGGAAGAATGCAAAGAATTGCATTTTCTTTGACTGATTTTGGTAATTTTCCGCTTTTATATGTCGTTAAGACCACCTAGATCAAAGCCATGAGTTTTCCTTAACATTTCATTATCTAGATAATATAAAAAATCAGCCTGCTAGCACCAGACTGTTATCTTTGACGATGTGAGAATATTCGGGGAAATGTGAAAAAATGCAAATATTGATTGACTCTACCATCCGTCTATAGGTAGATTTATTATCTAAGCCTGCTAGCACCAGACTAAATATCTTCGCCAGTAAAAATGTCTTCGTAGGTGGGAAAAATTTCAAACACTGTATCTAGCTGGGTAAGTTCCAAAATTAGCCGTACAGGAGCTTGCACGTTGCATAGAACTAAACGGCAACCGCTCTGACGTGCAGCTTTCAACCCTTTGACTAAAGGGACTAACCCAGAACTGTCCATGAAATTAACTTTTGCTAAGTCAATAACCCAGAGTTGATGAGCTTGAGGCACTACTCCAGCCATCTGTTCACTCAAAGCCTTTCCGCCTTCTAAATCTATGCTTCCTTGGGGTTGAAACAAAATAACTTGAAGTTCTTGTGTGAGAATCATAAATTCAACAGGGTAATTGAGCACTTGACTAAAAATCGGAAAATGACATAAATACCTCTTCTCTTTCAACGGCAAAATGACTGTTTTCCCTAGATATTTAGGAGATTGCAGCCGTGCAATTGAAAGTAATTATTTCAGTATTCATGTCGTATAATTTGTGATAACTTTCATAAATATAGGCATAATGACTTCATAATTTCGGTATCAACCGTATCTTTTACGGAATTTTTATAATTTAACTAGATATATATAAAGTTTTTGTAATTTCTTTTTATTTATTTTTAAATAAAATTAACTTATGGTATTAAATGCTAAGATTTATACAGTTAATACTCAAAAATTAATCGTTTCCATAGAGTATGAACTATGGATTACTTAGAATTAAACTAATGACTGAATAAGTAAATGTAGCGGTTTGATTGACACCCCGCCCAAAAACAAGCAAAGATATAGTAAAAGTAAAAATTTATAAAGACGGCGGTGCGGAATGTCTTTAGAGCTGATTTCACTAGAAAATATCCAGGAATTGGCCCATAGTTACGGGTATTGGGCAATTTTTTTGGGAATTTTGCTAGAAAATTTAGGCATTCCCCTTCCTGGTGAAACCGTGACCCTTGTGGGCGGGTTTTTAGCTGGCAGCGATGAACTAAATTACTGGCTGGTTCTCGGTGATGCAATTATGGGTGCGGTAATTGGCGGCACTTGTGGCTATTGGATTGGTAGAGTTAGCGGTTGGCCTTTTCTGGTAAAAGTCGGTAGCATATTCCGGATTTCTGAAGTGCGGTTGCTGACTATTAAAGATCAATTTAGTCAGAATTCTGCTAAAGCAGTATTTTTCGGGCGTTTTTTAGCATTATTGCGAGTTTTTGCGGCACCACTAGCTGGTATAGCCGAAATGTCTTTTGGAAAATTCTTTTTATACAATTTTTTAGGAGCAGTTTCTTGGGCTAGTTTGATGGTGACATTAGCTTTTTTTGCTGGCAAAATTGTCTCTTTAGAACAATTGGTTGCTTGGGTAGGTCAATTTGCGATCGCAGCTTTACTAATCATCACTGCCTTAATTGTTGTACCCCTATGGCTAGAGTCTCGCCAAGTTAAAGAAGCGAGTAGTGAAAAGTAGAAAGTGAGGAGTTAGGAGTAAAGTAAAAAGTTATTTTTTGAATTTTTACTTTTGTATTTTGCATTTTAACTCCTAACTCTGCCGATTTTAGATTTCTCCTTCAATCCAAAATCTAAAATTGAATTGAATCCTAACTTTTTATTTGCCGCGACCAAATGCGAGTTGGTAGTCCCCAAACATAGATAAAACCTTCAGCAGCTTTATGGTCAAATTGGTCATCGGCTCCATAGGTTGCCAAATCAGGAGTATAGAGGGAATTATCGCTCGAACGCCCAACTATCGTGGAGTTACCCTTGAATAGTTTCACTCGCACAGTTCCAGAGACTCGCTCTTGTGTCTTTTGAATAAAGGCATCTAGTGCAACTTTGAGTGGGCTATACCACAAACCGTTGTAAACAATTTGGCTATAAGTTTCTTCAATGCCACGTTTGTAATGGGTGACATCTGCCGTCAAAGTCAAGCTTTCTAAATCCCGATGTGCCTGAATTAGCACTAACATCGCGGGTGATTCGTAGATTTCCCGCGATTTGATGCCAACCAGACGGTTTTCAATCATATCTATTCGTCCAACGCCGTGATTTCCTACAAGCTGATTGAGTTCTTCAATTAGTTCGACTGGCTGTTTAGCAATGCCGTTGATAGTTGTAGGAATACCACCGTGGAAACCAATTTCGATGTACTCTGGCTCGTTGGGAGTGTCAGCGATCGCTTTGGTCATCTCATAAATTTCTTCTGGTGGCTCAAATGACGGATCTTCGAGTAAACCAGCTTCAATGCTACGACCGAGCAAATTTTTGTCAATGCTGTAGGGAGAAGATTTTTTGACTGGTGAGGAGATACCAAACTTCTCACCATAAGCGATGGTTTCCTCACGGCTCATACCCCATTCTCTGGCTGGTGCGAGGATTTTCAGATTGGGGTTGAGGGCAGTGACAGAGACATCAAAGCGAACCTGATCGTTACCTTTGCCGGTGCAACCGTGAGCGATCGCATCAGCACCATATTTTTCAGCCGTTTCTACTAATATTTTAGCGATCAGTGGGCGGGCAAGAGCAGTTCCTAGAGGATAACGATTTTCATAAAGTGCGTTGGCTTGAATCGCTCCAAAAGCGTAATCTTTAACGAAGCTGTCTTTGACATCCGCCACGAGTGATTCACTTGCACCGGATTTGAGAGCTTTTTCTCGAATTGGCTCTAATTCATCTCCCTGACCTAAATCTGCTGCTAGGGTAATCACCTCTTCCACACCCCACTCCTGTTTGAGGTAAGGGATGCAAACGGAAGTATCCACTCCACCAGAATATGCCAGGACAACCTTTTTGGCGCGACCCATTAATTTCTCCACTTAGGACAACAAAGAATGAGTCATTATTATATCTGAACTAACCCAGGTATATTTTATTCATGCAACAACCTATAGAAGGATTTAGAAGTTAGGAGTCAGAATTATGGTTTACTCTCGTGGAAATTTACTTATAAAGCGATCGCTTGTATATAAATATTTTTAAGCCAGTTTTGAACGTCTCAATAATTTTAATGAGATTAGTCGAAAATATTTTTTGTTTTCAAGAAGTGTTGATAATCAGCTTCAAATATCAACCTAGCTTGCTGTAAATATGGAGTAAGTTTACACAACTTTTATATATAGCTGACAAACTTGAAGATTTAACCACGATCATCTTTTGTTTATTATTTCTTAACCTATATACATAGGTTGAAAGTTTATTTAAGTGAAATTACAGAATTATTCATTTTTTAGCTTCGGAGCATTGTCTGATGAAATTAGCTAAAGATATTAGCATTGCTGCTTTTGCTGTTGCTATCTCGGTTGCTGCTATTGCTAAACCGACGCAAGCTGCCTTGGTTAATTATGGTTTCACCGTGAATGCGACATCTGGCGATAATATCGGTCAATATTTCGGCTCTTTTCAATATAATGACTCGACCTTAACCGGCATAGGTGAGGAAACTCTAGGCGTTAGCAATGGATTATCTATTGCCTTTGACTACTTGGGTAGTCAGTATACAGAGGCAAGTGATTTTGATTACCCATTATCTCCTGTAGTCAGCTTTACAGATGGCAACCTGTCAGGACTGAGCTATTTAGTTGAAGATCGGTTTTTTATTGGTAACGATCCAGGTAATCCAAATACAGGAGGAACAAAATTTTATAGCATTCTGAGTGCTGACTTATTGTCTACAACAGAGTTGGGTACAGTAACTTACTCTAAAAGTACTTCAGTACCAGAACCGATGACTCTTGGTGGTATAGCGATCGCAGGTGCTATGGCGTTGGGGATGAAACGCAAGAAAAAACTATCTGGAGTGAATTAGTTAGCCCTACTTTGCAAATCAATGTAGAGACGTTATAAATAACGTCTCTACATTTGTAATCCTAAGTAAAATTACCAGTAGGGTTCTTACGTTTGATGCCTATTACAGATGGTTTAGGAAAGCTTCTAGGTTGACCTTTACCACCGTCAGCAGTTGGGATGTTACTTGGCCAACTACTACCACGAGGCACTGTGCGAGCCTGATTGAATGTAATACCACTCAAATCCAGTAATTCAATATCACGACTCAAAATCGTACCATCGTTAATTGGGCTATCTTCGCCAGGATGCTGGACGGAAATAATCAGCGTATCTCCCACGAAAGTTGGCCCGGTCATCTCACAACGCACCGGCCCATGAGCAAACGGTATTACCTCTCCCGCGTTAGCACCAGTAGTAGGAATGTAGAATAGCCAGTTATTACCAAAAACTCCTGTGAAGTTAGAAACATTACCATTGGCTGTGTGGTCGATGGTAGTTACAGTACCGGCAGCACCAACATTAAAACCATTGTGAGTGGTGGTAGACATATCTGTTACCCCCCAAATATTTGCCTTATTGTCGAACACTAGGTTATCTACATTGGCAAAACCAGCACCAGAAATTGATCCGGCTTCTCCACCCTGAGCAAATCTCTGCCAACGGAAGGTTAGACCTGTGCCATCAACACTATCTTCAATAATTTTGTACAATCCCCCTGATTGCTGCGTTGCGTTGACATCTTTACTCAACTTAGCAACCTGGAAAATGCGGGAATCTGGATAACCGTCACTTCCCGGCGCACCATCAGTATAGGCAATGAAGACTTCTTTGGTAGCCGGATGCACTTCTATATCTTCTGGGCGTGCTGTGGGAGTTCCGCCAGCCAAATTTGCTGCTAGGAAGGCATCAACGAGAATAGCACCTTGGGAAGTGTAGAAATCAGATAGCTTCTTACCTTGATAACCAGGTAGTCTATCAGCTTCATTGGTGCGATCGACTGCGAGGGAACCACCATCTGTAGTTTGACCTGCAATACCATTGCGTTTTGGTAGCGGTAAAAGACCATTTCTTTGAGCCGAACCCAAAGCAGCAAACTCCACAGAAGAAATTACCGATGGTGAAATGGGATTGGTGGGACTGTTTAAACTTAACGGTATCCATTGACCCGTACCATTTGGATTGTAACGGGCGACGTACAACGTACCACTTTCCCACAAACTGCTGTTGGCTTTACTGGTTGGTGAAGAAATAACACCTGCACTGACAAATTTCCAGGTGTGTCCGCCACGTCTATCATCACCCATGTAGGCGATTAACGGTTTTCTAGCTTCGGCACGGATGGCAACGTTTTCATGGCGGAAACGACCCAACGAAGTATGTTTGCGAGGGCGGAAATTTGGATTAACGGGGTCAATTTCTGTAATCCAACCGTATTTTTCGCCAACTAAACCGAAGGTCTTACCAGTAGTACCATCGATGTAACCTGTTTGAGTACCATTAGGGTTGACTGATTCTGTGACACCAACAAAAGATCCTACACTTCCTTGAAAGTTTTCTTCAGCACTTAAAATCGTTCCCCAAGGAGTTGTACCGCCAGAGCAGTTATAGCCAGTGCCAATAATTTTGTTACCTAGTCCATCGGAGGAGAGGTTAAATACTTGCGTTGCAGCTGGGCCAGTTCCGATGAGATAGTTTTGATCGCCTTTTTGGTGGCTACGACTTCCCCAAGAAGTGACATTTTTATATTCATCACTCCTTTGGCTATTAATTCCCAACCCAGAAAGACCATGAAGGCGACGATTTCTCGCATCAGCTTTAATCACAGCATAACGGTTACTGGAATTACGTCGGGAGATGCGGATGATTGATCCCCCTAAGTTATATAGTGCTTCGCCGTCAAATTCAATACCTCTGGTGGCAGGTAAAGCCCAACCAATCACCGATTCAAAGGTGGTAGGCAGTCCTTTAACATCGGCAGGTGCTTCTGGTGCTAGATCGGAAAAAGGAAAACTCACGTATTCGTGATTGACCCACAAATAGCCGACATCATTGGTTCTGCCCAGAGGAATAAAACCCGTATAATCGTTGTTGTAACCGAAATAATCATCCCTGTTGGGAAAGACGCGATCGCCCCAGCTGATAATTACATAACGTTCATACTCTGGTGGCACTACCACGTCATCAACTACGTTGTAGCTATTTAACTTTGCATTTGTAGATGTATTGATTACCTGTCCCTGACCGATTCCTGTTGGCAAGAAACTTTTCTGCTGTTTATAAATCGGTAAGGGATGAGGTAAGCGCACTGGTGTAAAGCCTAGTGACCTGTTATTTGCTCCTGCAATACTAGAAACACCATCTAGAATAGTGTCTCCCAATACAGCAGCACCAGCACTGCCAGCAAAAAATATTAAAATTTGTCTGCGACTTAATTGAGACATTAAATTCTCCTGTGTTGTGACATAAAAATTTAGTAGAGGCAAATCTTGATTGATGACAGAAAAAGCCATCAATTATTTACGTGAAATGCCACAGATTTTGAACAGTAAGTAACCTGTTATTAACAAAATATTGTTTGCTATTTAGGTTAAATAACTAGACAAAAAATTTTAAGTTTGTCATATAATCTAATGACCAAAAATTAACATCAGGTTATATCTTGATTAATAGAGATTTATTCTGTAATTAACTAAAGCCTTTGTTGTCTACGAAATTTCACAAGAAAAGTAACGTAGTTTCTAACGAGACGCTGCGCGTAGCTTTTTTCGTTCAAAATCCAATTCTGAATTCTGCTTTGTTAAATAAACTTACTTTGAGAACTTTTCAGGCGGATACCAATTACAGATGGTCGGGGAATACCTATACAAATTATTTTCTTTGACATTTTCTTAACCAGAATCAGCTAAGGAACAGTGTCAGCGCCTCATCTGTCCTATCCTGGAGATGGATAAATAATGTTGTGGGTGAGACTGTGTTTTTCAGCGTTGTGATACCGACTTATAATCGCCAACCGATCTTAGAAAAGTGCCTCCGCGCCTTGGAGGTGCAAGAGTTAAGCCAGCCAAGTTCGGTTACTAATTACGAGATTGTCTTGGTGGATGATGGTTCTACTGATGGCACATTGGAGTGGTTGGCAGAACACAAAGAAGAGTTTCGCCATGTGCGATGGTTTCAGCAAGATCATGCTGGCCCAGCTGCGGCGCGGAATTTGGGAGTAAAAGAGGCGCTGGGAGACACAATTATCTTTATTGATAGTGATTTAGTAGTGCTAAATAATTTCTTGCAAGCTCATGGGAACGCCCTAGTGCAGGGGAAAGAGAAATTGGGGAGCGATCGCTTTTTTACTTACGGTGCAGTTATTAATACTTGTAATTTCAATAACCCAACGGCTGAACCCTACAAAGTCACAGATTTTTCAGCAGCTTTTTTTGCTACAGGAAATGTAGCAATTCCTAAACATTGGTTAGAGAAAGCGGGGCTTTTTGATACCGGCTTTCAACTCTATGGCTGGGAAGATTTAGAATTAGGTGTGCGACTGAAAAAACTAGATTTGACACTAATTAAATGTCCAGAAGCGGTAGGATATCACTGGCATCCAGCATTTAAGTTAGAGCAAATTCCCCGATTGATTGACCAAGAAATTCAACGCGGACGTATGGGAGTTTTATTTTATCAAAAACATCCCACATGGGAAGTGCGAATGATGATTCAAATGACTTGGCTACATCGCTTACTTTGGGGGATTTTGTCACTTAATGGCGCACTTAATGAACGGACAATGGCTCCATTGTTGCAATGGCTAATTAATTTAGGCAAACCGCAATTAGCTTTAGAAATTGCTCGAATCTTTCTCAATTGGTACAACGTGAAGGGTGTCTATGAAGCCTATGCCGAAATGCAGCAAGCATTGTGATTTACCGATGAGATTGGTATTTTATCCAGTCACATTACGTCAAAATCGCTCCACCCATCAACCGCTCATACCGATACTTCAACTCTTCTTTCATCAAATACCAGCGCTCTAGAGTAACATCCATCTCTATTATTTTTTCTGCTGCTTGCCGCGCTAGCAGTAAAACTTCTTCATCTTCGACCAAACTTGCTAAGGTAAAATCTGGCACTCCCGATTGACGAGTTCCTAATACTTGTCCTGGCCCACGAAAACGCATATCCATCTCAGAAATGAAAAAGCCATCCTGAGATTGTTCTAACACCTTCAACCGTTGTTGAGCATCAGGACTTCTGGAACTGCTCATCAATAGGCAATAAGATTGAGCTGCACCACGACCAACACGCCCCCGCAGTTGGTGCAGTTGTGATAAGCCAAATCGCTCCGCATTTTCAATGAGCATTACCGTAGCGTTAGGTACGTCTACACCAACCTCGACAACGGTAGTAGAAACCAAAACCTGCGTTTGGTTATCACGGAATTTGGTAATAGATTCGTCCTTTTCGGCTGAACTCATACGACCGTGCAGTAATCCCACTTGAAAATCGGGAAAAATACTTTCTTGTAACTTTTGATGCTCGTCAACAGCCGATCGCAAATCTAATTTTTCTGATTCCTCGACCAAGGGCAAAACCACATAAACTTGTCTACCTTGGGCAATTTCTCGACGGATGAGGTCGTAAGCATGGTTGCGTTGCTGACCAGATAATACTGTTGTTTGAATCTTTTGTCGTCCTGGTGGTAACTCATCAATTTGGCTCACATCCAAATCCCCGTGTATCGTCAGTGCCAAGGTTCGAGGAATTGGGGTAGCTGTCATAGTTAACACATGGGGTTGTTCGCCTTTTTGTTGCAAACGCGCCCGTTGTTCTACTCCAAAGCGATGCTGTTCATCTATCACCACTAACCCCAGTTGCTGGAAGTTTACAGAGTCTTGAATCAATGCATGGGTTCCTACTAACAGAGGTAATTCACCAGTTCCTAACTGAGAATGTATTTGTCTTCGTTTAGCAGTTTTAGTGGAACCTGTCAGTAATTCCACTGGTAGATGTAGGAGATTAAACCAACTAACTAACTTACGATAATGTTGTTCTGCCAAAACTTCCGTGGGAGCCATTAACGCCGCTTGGTAGCCAGATTGAATTGCTGCAAGGATAGCCAGCACGGCGACAACCGTTTTCCCAGAACCGACATCACCTTGCACTAAACGATTCATTGGCACAGGTTTTTGTAAATCGTTGAGAATGTCGTTGAGAACTCGTTGCTGTGCGCCAGTGAGTTTAAAAGGCAGTATTTCGTGGAATTTTTCTACAAGTTGACCTCGCGGGACTAGGATGGCGCTAGTTTGAATCGCCCTTGCTTGCTGCTGACGTTGTAGTAACCCAAGTTGCAGGTAGAAAAATTCATCAAAGACTAGGCGACGACGGGCAACTTGCAGAGCGGCACTATCACTGGGAAAATGGATATTAGCGATCGCATCTTTCAATTCCATCAAACCATATTTCTGCCGCAAACCACTTGGTAAAGGGTCTTTCAGGTTAGCCGCAGCAGGCAAAGCAGCAATTACCGCCTGTCGGACTGTATTTGCCACCACGCCTTCAGTCAATCCATAAATTGGCACTACTCGCCCAATATTCAGCGACTCAATCGAATCTCCTGGATTTGCCAAAACTTCTAGTTCTGGATTATCAAGCGTCAAGCCGTATTTACTTTCTTTCACCAACCCACACGCGGCTAAAATACTACCCACTGGATAACGACGTTTTAAACTTTCTTGCCAAGCGCGACTACTAAAGCGCGTACCTGCGTAAAAACGACCAATTTTGATTTGACCGCTATTATCTTTTACGACCAGTTCTAAAATTGATAATTTCTGATTTTTAGGGCTACTAAAGCAGTTACAACGCTTCACTGTAGCCACTATTGTCACCGTCTCACCTGCCTGTAACTCGCGGATATTCACCTGACGCGCATAATCAATATGGTCACGAGGATAGTAGAAAAGTAAGTCGCGGACGGTGTGTAAACCAAGCCGTGCCAAATTATCAGCTTTTTTGAAACCTATTTCTGGTAAATCACTGAGTTTTTGGTCAATTTTCGGTGCAAGCCTCCGACTCACCTCACTAACAATGGGAGATTTTGGGT
>NZ_JADEXU010000017.1 GCF_015206895.1 Nostoc sp. LEGE 12450
ACTCATTACTACGTTCGCAAGCGATAACCCATGCCTCTAACTGTCTCAATCAGTTTGCTGCCTAGTTTTTTACGGAGATAACCGACATAGACATCGACAATATTAGAACCTGGGTTGTAGTCGTAACCCCAAACGTAATCGAGGAGTTGTTCTCGACTGATGACTTGCCCCGGATGGCGGCAAAACATTTCTGCCATAGCAAATTCACGAGCAGGTAGTTCTATTAAGCGATCGCCTATTTTTACCTGTCGAGTTCGCAAATTAAGCTCCATATTACCAGCTTTGAGAATAAACTCTTGGGCATCTCTGGCAGGTCTAGTACTTCGCAACCGTAACCTTACCCGCGCCAACAGTTCTTCAAATCGGAAGGGTTTGGTAACATAATCATCTGCACCTCCTTCTAGCCCAGCAACCTTGTCGTGAATATCACTTCTAGCAGAGAGGATAATCACAGGTATGTCTTCTCCCTGTCCGCGCAGTTCTTCGAGTACTTGAAATCCGTCTTTTCCAGGCAACCCTAAATCCAGAATTAACAAGTCAAAGGTTCCACTTTGCATTACATCTAGCACATACAACCCATCTGTCAGAATTGTTGTTGTGAACCCTTGCGATCGCAACCCTTTTTCAATAAATGAGGCAATCCGGGGTTCATCTTCAACGATGAGAATGTTGGGCATAGATACTCATTTTTTGGGTGGATCGAGTGGTAAAACGATGGTGAACATCGAACCTTTTCCTAACTGACTACGAAGTAATACTTGTCCAAAGTGAGCCTCTGCGATCGCTCGCACAATAGAAAGCCCAAGTCCAGCACCCTCTGAACGACGGCGACTGTTGGAAGATCGGGCAAAGCGTTCAAAAATTCGTTTTTGATCAACCAGTGGGATGCCTTCGCCTGTATCGCGTATCCAGAAGCGCACCTTTCCTTTGGCGATCGCTGAACCTATGGAAATAGTATCACTCTGCCTAGTATGCTGAGTAGCATTTTGGGCCAGGTTCATCACGGCTTCGGTAATTCTTTGTCGGTCAACAACAATCTGACCTTTAGCTACAGAGTCTAGTTGCCAGTCCCTCTCTGCTAGTGCTTGAGCTTTAACAAATAATTCCTTGGTTAACTCTGCCACATTTACTGTTGCTACCTGTAAAAAGTCTGCACGTTCTGCTTTTGCCAGCAAAATCATATCATCAACCAAACGACTCATCCGGTCTAGTTCTCCAATAACCAGTGCCACGGTTTCCTGTTGTTCTTGGGGATCATCTCCCATCAGTTCTAGGTGTCCGCGAACAATAGTGATGGGAGTTTTCAGTTCGTGTCCAGCATCGTTAACAAATTCACGTTGGCTAGCAAAGGCTGCTTCTAGTCTGTCCATCATTTCATTAAATGTCTTTGCCAGTTCTGCCAGTTCTCCATTACCTCGCGCAGGCAAACGCTGAGTTAAATCTGACTCACTGATAGCATGAGCCGTAGTTAAGATTGTCCGCAGAGGAGCAAGTATCCGCCCCGCAGCTAACCAAGTAAGAATTAACGACACTACAAACACTAGGCTGAAAACTTCAATAATCACAGCGACTGCTTTTAGAGCTTCTGTCCTTTCCCCGGTAGTATTGTGGGCAACAACAAAGACTCCCCGTGTTTGTCCATTAATAGTAATGGGTTTCACCATGTAAAGAATATTACTAGCATCAGGGGCAAAAAATTCTTGTTCTCCCTGTTCTGGTTGGGTCTGTTTTGCCCACCGTCTCATTAGTAATGAGTCTCTGGCTAAAAGCTTAGGGCGTTTGCTAGGACTAGATTTATAAAATTCACCATCTATAAAAGTGATGAAGTAAGATTCATCTTCTGGCCGCCGATACAACAAATAAGCTTTAAAAAGCTTGATTAAGTCTTGCAAAGAGGCTGGAGCAGTAATTTTTTCTTCTCCAGAGAGTAAGGATTTAAATTGCTTTGACTCGTTCAATATTTCTTCTGAGTCATCATTTGTGAGTCTATTTTCTGTAACAAATTTTTCGCCCTTAATCAACGCATTGAAAGCCATCATATTTACTTCTATATCTTGACGAACACGCTGATTAATACGCTGGTATAGTTGATAGCGAAATATCGGGATGGAAATGAGAAACGTTATTCCTAAAATCAGTAAATACCAGAGCAAAATTCGGGTACGTGCTTCTCCAAACACTTGCTGCCAAACTAAAAGTAACGGAGATACTTTGAAAACAGACAAGCGATTGCAAAAGCGCTTTACCACACTGCTCATTTTTAATCATCCTTATTTGAGATAGTTTAAATTCATCTTTTACTTGCCAAAAAGTAGTGTTAATTAAATTTGCTATTCATCTGTTAAAGGTAATTGTGTTTCTCAAATAGTGAAAGTATTTACATAGCTATTTGGTGTTTAAACAAAGTTATTTAGCTGAATAATTTTTGGACTCACGACGCTCCTTTCTATCAGTCTTTAAATATTATGATTAAGCTTTTCCATATATTAATTAGTTTTTGATGAGAGAATTTTCATCAATTTTTCATGCATTATTTATGAAAGATTGATAAATTGTTAAACAGCCTTTAACTTTCGTTAATAAAACGATAGCTTCATTTTAAGTCCATGCTTTAAATTTGATTTTGACAAAGGGAAATATTATTAAGTTACGGAAATATCCGCATTTTATTACAAAATAGCCATGAAGATTCAGAAGATTTTTCACTTTTTTAATTTAGGAAAATAACTCCATAGTTAAAAATATACCTGTGAATAAAAGTGTTAATTAAATTTGCAAGTCGTCAGCCACCAGATGAAAACTTGGTCAGGAGTATAGATGAAAAACTTTTTACCCCACGTTAAAGAAATAGGACGAACGCCGACTAATTTAGCGTCTTCAGAGGTTAGTAGTTTATCTAGCAATGCTCGTAAATGGCGCATTGCTTTATATTCGCACGACACAATGGGACTGGGACATAAACGCCGTAATTTGTTGATTGCTCAAACTTTAGGATGTTCAGACTTAGAAATTGATGTTTTGATGATTAGTGGAATACAGGATGCCAGCAATATAACAACACTAGCAGGGGTTGATTGTTTGACTTTACCTGCTTTGCACAAAAATATTGATGGGCAATATCAGGCACGAAGATTGGATCTATCATTGCAGGAAATTATTACACTGCGATCGCAAGTTATTCTTACCACCATCAAAACCTTTAAACCCGATATTCTGATTGTGGATAATGTACCGCGAGGAGCGGTGAGAGAGCTAGAACCAACACTAAATTATTTACGTACCCAAGGAAAAACGCACTGCATTTTAGGTTTACGGGATGTGTTAGATGACCCCACATCGGTACATCGAGATTGGAAAAGAATAGCTAATGAAGAGGCTATTCAAACCTACTATGATGCGGTTTGGGTGTATGGCGATCCAGCCATTTATGACCTAGCACAGGAATATCGCTTCAATCCGAAGACTTTAGCCAAACTACGCTACACTGGCTATCTTGACCAGCGTAGCCGCCTGAAATTCGTAGATATGGATAGCGTTCAGGCATTGAAATCACTTAATTTGCCATCTGAACGATTCGTATTGTGCTTAGTGGGAGGCGGACAAGATGGAGCGCGTTTGGCAGAAACATTTGCTTGTGCTGAACTACCACCAGGGATGAGCGGCATCATATTGACAGGGCCGTTCATGCCGCAAGAGGTACAGCAACGGCTTCAGAAGTATGCTGCTAAACGTTCTGATTTGCGGGTGTTGAAATATTTAGCTGAACCGACGCTGTTGTTGAATCAGGCTGAACGCGTCATTGCTATGGGTGGTTACAACACAACTTGCGAATTGCTGTCATTTCAAAAGCGATCGCTCATTGTACCCCGAATCAAGCCCCGTCGAGAACAGTTGATCCGGGCCGAACGCTTACAGGCATTTGGTTTAGTTGATATGCTGCACCCAGATTATCTGAAACCTCAAGCATTGACAGATTGGTTAATGCAAGAAGGTGAGCCGTCACAAGCTCGTAGTTGTATCGATCTTGATGGACTTACCCGCATTCCTCAATTCGTAAATGAAATACTCACGTCTGCTCATCATTCATCACAACAAGCTTCTTGAAAGGAGATTGGAGAGGCTAAAAAAGAACCTTCTTAATTACGAATTACGAATCATGTCAATCCGTATTGGTTACATTCTCAAACGTTATCCTCGCTATTCTGAAACCTTTGTTGTCAATGAAATTTTGGCTCATGAAGCGGCTGGTTTAGATATTGAAATTTTTGCTTTGAGGCCACCGTGTGACACTCATTTTCAAAATATTATTTCCCAGGTGCGTGCTACCGTCACCTACATTCGTCAGCCAATTCAAGGTCGAGTGAGCCAATCCCTAAATAGTCTAACTCCCACAGCAGCAAGCTATTTTTGGGCAGAATTACAAGAAGCGAGTAAAGTTATCCCAGATTTTTGGTCAAAGTTGGCTTATGCTCAAGGTGAACAAGATAGCACCGTTTACCAAGCTGCATGGCTAGCAAGGGAAGCGCGACTCAAAGGCATCACTCATTTTCACGCTCACTTTGGCACTGTCGCAACCAGTGTAGCTCGGTTAGCATCTCACTTCATGGGTATTCCCTACACCTTCACTGCTCATGCTAAAGACATCTTTCATGAAAGTGTTGAATTGGAAGATATGCAGCGCAAGCTTAAGGATGCTGTCACTATCGTAACTGTCAGTGACTATAACCTCAAGTATTTGCAAAAGACTTATGGTGCAAAGCGAGTTCAACGTATTTACAATGGCTTAGATTTACGACAATTACAATATTCTTCCCCGGTTGATCGTCCTCCATTGATTATCTCAGTCAGTCGATTAATTGAGAAGAAAGGGCTGTCTATTTTAATCGATGCTTGTGCGATTCTGAAGCGAATAAATTATGATTTCCAATGTCAAATTGTGGGAACAGGATCATTAGAACCTGTATTGCAGCAAAAAATCCAAGATTTACGGCTGCAATCTACTGTGGAAATTGTCGGCCCACGTCCTCAAAATGATGTATTTCAATTGATGCAGGAGGCTGCTATATTTGCAGCTCCATATATTATCGGTCAAGATGGCAATCGGGATGGTCTGCCTACAGTTTTACTCGAAGCGATGGCATTGGGAACGCCCTGTGTAAGTACAGATGTAACTGGAATTCCCGAATTAGTGCGCGATCGCCAGACTGGATTAATTGTCCCACAACATGATGCCGAACAATTAGCGATCGCACTTCAACAACTCCTTACCAATCAAGCCTTGCGAGTCAAATTGTCAACCCAAGCCAGACAATTAATTGAATCTGAGTTTGACATTCATCGCAATAGTGCAGCATTACGAGCAATATTCCATGCGGATCAACCGAATGCTGCCATGACTTTAAAAGTAGTTCAGGAGGTTTAGAGCGTGCGAATTGCTTATGTTTGTGCCGATCCAGGAATTCCTGTATTTGGGCAAAAAGGATGCTCTATTCATGTCCAAGAAGTAATTCGAGCATTGCAACGGCAAAATATCCAAGTTGATTTGTTTGCTACTCGCATTGGTGGCAACCCACCCGCAGATTTAACTAATGTTTCAGTTCATCAACTTCCAGCCATCCCAAAACTGGAACGGGCTGTGCGAGAGCAAGTTGCCTTATCGATTAATCCCGATTTGCGTTTAGATTTGGAAATGTTTGGCCCATTTGACCTAATTTATGAGCGTTATTCCCTTTGGAGTTATAGCGCAATGGAATTTGCCCAAGCAATGGGAATTCCCGGATTATTAGAAGTCAATTCACCTCTGATTACTGAACAGGCAAAACATCGCGGCTTGATTGATTGCCACAGCGCTGAACAGGTTGCCAATCGCGTTTTTCAAGCTGCTACTGCACTTATTGCTGTTTCAGCCGAAGTGAAAACTTACTTAATGAATTACGTCAAAAGTAGCAAAGTTCATGTTATCCCTAATGGTGTAAATCCCGATCGCTTCTGTACTTTTGATCGTGCATTTTCAACGCAATCAGAAACCTTTACAGTGGGATTTGTCGGCACATTGAAACCGTGGCATGGATTGCCAATTCTCACAGCAGCTTTTGCTCAACTGCATCAACAAGTTCCCAATGCCAAACTTTTGATTGTTGGCGATGGCCCCGAACGGGAAAATCTCGAAGCCGAATTGTTGGCACGAGGATTACACTCTCATGCTAAATTCACCGGAGCGGTGAATCCTGATGAAATTCCCAAATTATTAGCAGCAATGGATGTTGCTGTTGCACCATATCCGGCTGAATCCGATTTTTACTTCTCACCGTTGAAAGTTTATGAATATATGGCGGCTGGTTTGCCTGTAGTTGTTAGTGGTATTGGGCAATTGCTGGAGCTAATTGACACAGGGGTGAATGGGATTCTTTGTCCACCAGGTGATGCGATCGCCTTAGCAGAGGCATTAGAAAAATTGTGGCGATCGCCTAGTTTGCGCCATTCTTTGGGACAAGCGGCGCGGAAAACAGTTATAGAACATCACACTTGGGAGGCGATCGCACAACAGATTTTGCATATAGCTGGATTAAATACTCCGTCTCAATTCCAAGTGGAGGTAAGACGATAAATGGGACGTTCAAAACCACAGAAAAAAGCTATTCCCGGTTTATGGGGAGTACTACGTTATTTCTGGCCTTACATTCAAAAACAGTATGGACTACTTTTAATTTCTGCGATCGCTCTGGTTGCGGATGTCGGACTACGGGTGCTGGAACCTTGGCCCCTAAAGTTTGTTTTTGATTACGTTTTGATTCCAGGCGAGCGGCCTACCAATATCCCATTAATTGATCGCCTGGAGCCAGTTACATTACTGACATTTTCAGCAGTTACAGTCCTTGCCATTACAGGATTACGCGCACTTGCCGCCTATTGGAGTACCGTTGGACTAGCAACAGTAGGTAGCCGAGTCATGACTGAGGTGCGTAATCATCTGTATTGTCATCTTCAAGATTTGTCCTTGAGTTACCACACCAAAGCTCGTAGCGGCGATTTAATTATTCGTGTAAGTAGCGATGCTAGCCGTCTGCAAGAAATTATGATTACGGCAGCATTACCTCTGGTAGTGAGCATTCTCACGCTGTTTGGCATGATTGGCGTGATGTTTTGGATAAATAGCAGCCTCACCCTACTTGCACTACTTACCCTACCGTTGTTTGTATTAGTCACAAATCGGCTGAGTCAGCGAATTCGAGAGTCCTCATTAAAGCAACGGAAACAAGAAGGAGCTGTGGCGGCGACGGCTGCTGAGTCAATTGCTGCCATTAAATTAGTCAAAGCCCTTTCACTACAAGATGCCTTTGCGCGAGTTTTTTCTCAACAAAATCACCATAGCCTCAAGGAGAGTGTAAGAACCCAACGCCTTGCTGCTCATCTCGAACGAACCGTTGATGTTGTAATTGCACTTGGAACAGCAATTGTTTTATGGTACGGCTCCTGGTTGGCATTGCGAAATGCTCTGACACCGGGTGATGTGCTGGTATTTCTCACCTATCTCAAAAATGCCTTTAAGCCGGTTCAGAACTTTGCTAAGTACACCGGAAGACTTGCTAAAGCTGTTGCCTCTGGTGAGCGAATTTTAGATGTATTATCACAGCAACCTGATGTCCGAGATTTGCCGAATGCAATACCGGCTCCAATTTTCCGAGGTGAGGTTTGTTTTGATCATGTTCACTTTGCCTATGAACCAGGACAAGTTCTGCTTGAAGACATCAATTTAACCATTCAACCAGGGCAGCAAGTAGCGATCGTTGGTACATCGGGTGGTGGTAAATCTACCTTAGTAAGTCTATTATTACGACTTTATGACCCGACGATGGGTAAAGTCATGATTGATGGGCGGGATATTCGAGAGTACACATTGGAATCATTACGCCCACAAATTAGTGTAGTTTTGCAAGATAGTCTCTTATTTGCCGCTACCATTCGAGAAAATATTGCCTACGGTATTGCCGGCGTGTCGGATGCAGAAATTGAAGCAGCCACTCGTCTAGCTAATGCTGATGATTTCATTCAAGCTTTACCCCAAGGATACAACACGCTTGTGGGAGAAAGAGGCGCAACCCTTTCAGGTGGACAACGCCAGCGAATTGCGATCGCCCGCGCTGCTATTCGTCAAGCTCCAATTTTGATTTTAGATGAACCCACAACTGGGCTAGATCAAGGCAACGAGAAAGCGATCGTTGATGCTCTACAACGGCTCTCGCAAAACCGCACCACCTTCTTAATTACTCATGATCTGTATCTTGCAACTCGTGCAGATATAATTCTTTACATTGAAAATGGGCAGGTGCTAGAACAAGGCACTCATCTGGAATTGATGCAACAGAATGGTCGCTATGCGGCATTGTATCAAATGCAGACTGCAATCCGAATTGAGGAAAAGTCAAATCATTTGATGACATAACCCTATGGTGCTGCATATTTACAAGTTGATTTTCTCACGCAGAAGCGGAGAGAGGATAGGTGTTTTGAGATTTACACCCAGTTAATATTTAGAGGCGAAAAATATGACTGTTTTCGTCAGCGATCGCTTTAACAGTGTCACTGATCCTAAAATGCCATTTTTGTCAGCAGCCATTGATCCATTGGAAGTAAAACAACGGTTCACTCAGTACTTGCCAATCGTTGAAAATGCTCAACTGCAAAAAATTCAAGTTATTCGCCACAAACCAGGGCGGCGTTGTTTGATTGAATATGAATTGCTGAATAATTACGGGCAAACTATTACACTAATTGGCAAAATCCGAGCTAAAGGAACAGATTTTAATAGTTATGAATTACAAAAATCCTTGTGGCAAAAAGGATTTGCAGATGATAGTGCTGATGGAATTTCAATACCGCAACCTGTGGGAATAATCCCCGAATGGCAGATGTGGTTGCAGCGAAAAGTTCAAGGAGCGATCGCAACTCAATTTTTAACTCAAACCAACACCATTTTCCTAGCAAAACGAATTGCTGAAGTTGCCCATAAACTTCATCAAACTAACATTCCTCCTAGCCGTTCTCATACCATGTCAGACGAACTGCGAATCTTGAACGAAAGGATTCCATTGGTGATGCAACAATATCCAGACTGGAAAAAACGCTTAGAACAAATATTAGCAGCATCTAAACATTTAGGACAAAATACTTCAGAACTAAAATACTGTGGTATCCATCGAGATTTTTATCCTGATCAAGTTATTATTAATGGTTCTCGTTTGTATCTCATCGACCTTGATTTATATTGTGAAGGTAATCCAGCCATTGATATCGGTAACTTCATTGGTCATATTAAAGAATACAGCCTTCGCATCCTTGGTAATTCAGAAGCATTACACGATTGGGAAACTGCCCTAACTGAAAGATTTATTCAGCTTACAAGCAAGGAATTCAAAATCTCAATTGAATCCTACGTCACCTTAACACTAGTACGACATATTCACATCAGCACCCAATTCTTAGAACGCCGTCCTTTTACAGAAGCATTATTAAACCTATGTGAACAACGTTTACATATTAGAAACGCATCATGAGTTAAACTCTTACTTTCTGCATAAACAACATCCTATAACAATCTTAAACAATTCATAAAAATTTCTCCTTATTATCTCTGTTTTCTCTGCGCCTCTGCGGTTCGTTTTGATTTTCAAATTCCTATATTCTAATTGCTAATTTTCAGGAGAGAGCATTGTTAGCTTCAACTTATTGGCGACAATTTCGCTTAATTAGTTTAATTATCTCATGCACTTTGAGTAGCATAACTCCAGCTATTGCAATACCCATTCCCGATAAACTTAATAACTTCGGTGAATCTAGTGCTGATAATCATGCATTAAGTAAAGTCACATCTGTTTCTGAATTGTCGGCAGAATTAAAAACCCTTAAGAAACAAGTTAATTTATTAGAAACCAACGTTGCTGCATTAGAAAAGCAACAGTTTTCACCCCATGTTGAGCTTGAGGCGGAAGCGATCTTTGCTGTGACTGGATTCGCTGGTGAAAAAAGAGCCAATAGCAGTAAACCAATAAATGAAAATTTAGTATTGAGCGATCGCGTCCGTCTGAGCTTCGTAAGCAGTTTTACTGGAAAAGATAAATTGGAAGTACGTTTACAAGCAAGGAATACACCAGCATTAGAAGATGTGACTGGAACTCAAATGGCAAATTTGGGATTTGATGGTGACGATGAAAATGAGGTGGAAGTAGATGAGCTAGAGTACAGATTTCCACTAGGTAAACGAACCCGCATGACTTTGTATGCGTTGGGAGGAGGATTAGGCG
The DNA here is from genome assembly GCF_015206895.1 of Nostoc sp. LEGE 12450. Lineage (GTDB taxonomy): Bacteria > Cyanobacteriota > Cyanobacteriia > Cyanobacteriales > Nostocaceae > Nostoc. The sequence continues at coordinate 10,302 of NZ_JADEXU010000017.1, forward strand.
ACTTTGTTCCTAGCGTCAATCCTCTTTTTAGCGGTAGTGGAGACGGATCGATTTCTACATTTGGACGAGAAAATCCCATTCGCCGACAAGGTAGTGGCACAGGTATCGGTATTTCTCATAATTTGAATAAAGCTTTGAATTTGTCATTAGGATATCTCAGCAGCAATGCAGCTAATTCAGAGAAGGGGATTTTTGCTAGCCCTTACGGAGCGATCGCTCAACTAACCCTCGAACCCACTAAAACAACAGAACTCAGCCTTACCTATATTCACTCTCATAACAATTTGAAGACGGGAACTGGAAGCGAATTAACCAGCGATCCATTTAATGATGAGGCAGATGCGATCGTTGCTAATTCATTTGGCGCAGAAGCTGCTTGGCAACTTAGCCCAGTTATTACCCTCGGTGGCCGAGTTGGTTTTATTCATGCAAAAGCAGAAGATTTACCAGCAGATCCCAATGCGTCCATCTTTACATGGGCAGTGCTACTAGCTCTCAAAGATATCGGACGAAAAGGTAGCTTTGCAGGATTTGCGGTGGGTCAACCTCCCAAAGTGACCCACAATAGTTTCGGTGATGACTTCAAAGATAAGGATACGTCTTTACATCTCGAAGCCTTTTACCATTTTCTAGTCACAGATAATCTGGCAATAACTCCGGGACTATTTGTGATTACAAGTCCAGAACATAATGATAGTAATCACAATACTTATGTTGGTACGGTTCGGACGACGTTTAGCTTCTAAGTACAGCCCACCATAAACAGGTTACGAAAATTATGCCCAACAGGAGCAAAATCTTAGGGGTTTTGAATTTAGCACTTTGTGCAATCTAACCCCATTGCTGTAGATTAAACTTCTTGTTTTGTAACTCTGTTAGACTGAATTGTTCCACGCTCTGCGATCAATGAGTAACACAATGACTCATACTGATTTAAAGCTTGTTCAAAAGCATAGTTTTCAACGGCATATTTGCGACTTTTATAACCCAGAGTTTTGACTTTTTCGGGGTTTTGGTACAAATCTAAAATTTCCATCGCTAAAGCTTGGGAATCTTCTGGAGGAACGATAACTCCGCCGCCACTTTGCCTGATGGCTCTTGCTGCTGTACCATTCTCAGGTACAGAGGCAACTAAGGCCGCTCCACTGGCAAGTAGCACTTGAATTTTTGATGGCATATTGAAGGATACAACATTTTTCTTTTGCACTACTAAACCAACATCGGCAGCTGCCAACATTTGTGGCAAAGATTTGCGGGGTTGAAATGGTAGCAGCAAAACGTTATCTGCACCGCAGTCTAGACATTCCTGTTGCAATCGCTGTAAACCTTTTGCTTCTCCAACGATCACAAAAACAATATCTGGGATATGGCGCAACACAGAAGCGGCTTTGACAACGCTTTCTAAGCCTTGGGTTAGGGCAATGTTACCAGAATAAAGTACTACAAATTTGCCATTCAGGTTATGTGCTTCACGGAACGGGTTATTTTCTTGAGGCAAAGGGCGGATGAAATTTACATCAACCCAGTTGGGAATTTGCACAATTTTGTCAGCTTCTACGCCCTTAGATCGTAAATTATCCACAAAACCATCGGCAATGACGCTAATTTTACTGGCAGTGTGGTAAGCAAATTTTTCCAACACTGTAAATAACTTTATAAGCCATTTATTTTTCAGTAGACCGACGTGAACGGCTGCTTCTGGTAATATATCTTGTAAATTTAAGATCACAGGACAAGCACGTAACCATCCTAAAAGAGCAACTGGCACACAGCTTGGCAAAGATGGCGATGTTGAGAGAATCACGTCTGGCCGCCAACCAAAGAGGGCAGGTACAAAACTAGTGACAACGAAACTAGCATCTAGTAACACCCGATCTAATAGGTTGGGTTGCGGGCGAATCCAAACGTAACTGCGTTGGATTTGAACGCCATTTTTATATTCGTTGAGATACCACTTGCCCCGATATTCCTGGTAAATTTGGCGCTCAGGGTAGTTGGGCATAGCGGTGACTACGCGCACTTGATGCCCACGCTTCACTAGTCCCTCTGCTAATTCAGTCATCAGTGGGGCAATACCAATTGGCTCTGGATAGTAGTTGTAAGAGTAAATTAAAATTCGCATAAAAGTTAGTCTGAAGTACCCCGGTTTTTTGTTGAATGACAAATATTTATCTTCAACATTGTTTAGAGCTTAGAAACTCTTATATTTAATTGTGACTTCAGACTCTTTTTCTGTCAGGGATTTTCCTTAAAGATTGAGTAAACTTAGATATTAAATACTTAGAGGAAGTATGAATTTTTTTACTATTTAAGCAGCCTTCAAATTTTTAAATTTTGATTGGTACGTAGGTATAAACCCTAAGTATTCTGATATTAATTAAGACTGTTTCACAATATTTAGTTATTGAATGAGCGTTCGCCCTTGTATTTTCTCCTTTTTTGCTGGTTCGGGATTCCTAGATTTAGGTTTTGAAACTAGCGGTTTTAATATTGTTTACGTCAATGAAATGTTTTCACCATTCATGGCAGCATACCGATATTCACGGCAGATTCTCAATCTGCCATTGCCAGAATACGGGTATCATCACGGAGAAAGAGGAGATGTAAGCCAACTTCACGAAGGTTTACAAGCACAACACCTCCGCGAGTTAGTACAAGACTGCCGCAAATCTAATAATATTGTGGGCTTCATTGGTGGGCCTCCCTGTCCTGATTTTTCTATTGGCGGGAAAAATAGAGGACGATTAGGAGATAATGGCAAGCTTTCCGCTTCTTATGTTGAATTAATTTGCCGCAATCTTCCAGATTTCTTTTTATTTGAGAACGTTAAGGGGTTGTGGAGAACAACAAAGCACCGTTTATTTTTTGAATCGCTCAAGCAACAACTACTAGAAGCAGGCTATATCTTAACAGAGCAGTTAATTAATGCTATTGAATATGGTGTACCCCAGGATAGAGAAAGAATTATTCTCGTTGGTTTCCGAAATAATTTTATCAAAGATATAGGAATAAAAGTCGGTAGTGAAAAGTTACTTACTGAAAAGTCTTTTCCTTGGAAAAATCATATTTTATATCCTAAAAAAGAGGTTTTTGCCTACCCTTGGCAGAAGTGCGATCCATTCCAAGAAAATTCCATCATGCTTTGTCCTGACGGTATACCTCAAGAATTAACAGTTGAATACTGGTTTAGAAAAAATAATGTTTTGAAGCATCCTAATACTGAAAACTGTTTTAAACCAAGGGCAGGTATCACAAAATTTGCTGCTATTGATGAAGGAGATGATTCTAAAAAGTCTTTCAAGCGTCTTCACAGATGGCGTTACTCCCCGACAGCTTGCTATGGAAATAATGAAGTACATTTGCATCCCTATAAAATCAGGCGAATATCTGTAGCAGAAGCTTTAGCTATCCAATCTTTACCTGCAAATTTTGTACTTCCAGATAATATGTCACTCACTAATATGTTTAAAACTATTGGTAATGGCGTACCATATTTGGCATCTAAGGCGTTAGCTAAAACTATTGTTGACTTCTTAATAATTAAAGAATTTCACTCTGAAGATGAAGTCAAACAATTGGAGTTACCATTGACTTTTAGTTAAATTGCTATATAAATAACTAATGTTGAATAGCCGCCGCAACTAATGGCATCAAATCTGCTTTTCTAGTATATGGATATGTACCATCTACTATCTGAAAATTTTGTTGTAGTGCCACACCATGAGGAGCAATTGCTGTACTAAATATTTTTCTATCAGCAGGAGTTAACTCACTGACAACCATGTAATATTTCCAATCTTGCTGTAGTACATAAGCTATAGCTTTAATCATAGCTGCTTCAAATAAAGGCTGATAACGTCGATCTGGACGATTTGAAGTTTTAAGAGATACTGCTGCTTTAACTTCTTCTATATGTAGTTTTCCCTTGACAAAATTATAGAGTGCCAAACTATCTGGATCTATTGTCTGTTGCTGTAAAAGTGACTTAATTATGGGTGCATTTGCCTGATTATCAATTACAACTATAATATAGTCTGGACTAGGCATAAAGATTTTGTCTTTAAAAGGAGTAATTTTTGCTAAAGCATTATTTACATTAGCAAAACTATCCTTGCTAAATAAGTTTAGAAAATTTGAATATGCTTCATCCATTCCTTCTATTTGCAATTTTGAATTAGGCATAGAAAAAGCCGCAATACAAACCCCGGTTTCTTGATTAATATCAAATATAATTTCCGACAATAAGCTAGTTGCTATTAACTCATTCCAGCCTCCTATCGCCTTGTTCAGAGCACCGACTTGGGGATTATGTGAATACTTTTCTCTAAAAGCTTTAATTGTTTCGTTTTTGAGCCAGTTTAAAATTTCACTAACCGACAAGTTTTGAGCAAGTTTAGTCACTATCTCAGAAGATAAATTTCTGTAGATAGCTCTACTATTGATACGAAATTTACCATTTGATACTTGTGTAAACCACGCCGTATCATTAAGCATTTTATTTTTTTCAGATAAGTGAGAGGAAGATTTTTGGCAGATAAACATTCTTGCCGAGAAGATTGTACCTTCCTAACCTTATTACAGCCTAATGTCAACTTAAACACTTATACTAATTCCGCAACATCTACAGAACCAACATCCAAAATAAGTTAGTAGCTTGTTTTCAGGATAAACTCGTAATAAATATGGTTTAATATATATATATAAGAAATGTTTTAATTTTTTATAAAGTTTAATAATCAATTACTGGCAGAAGACACGATGGCAGCAGACTATCCAGATATTGATATTGCGCCATTTATCGATCACGCCCTGTTAACGCCAACGGCTACTCCAGAGCAGGTTCAGCAGTGGTGTGAAGAAGCATATAGATTCAATTTTGCGGCAGTTTGCTTGTACCCCACCTATGTCAAACAAGCTGTCGAACTGCTTCACGGCAAAAACCCGAAAGTGTGTACTGTGATTGGCTTTCCCTCTGGTGCGACAACTTCAGCAGTGAAACTCTATGAGGCTCAAGAAGCGGCGGATAATGGAGCCACTGAGTTGGATGTGGTCATGAACTTGGGCTGGTTGAAAGCTGGTAAAACTGAAGAAGTCCACCGGGAAATTGCCGAAATTTGTGAAGAGACTGGGCAAACTGTCAAGGTAATTTTGGAAACCAATCTGTTGACAGATGCGGAGAAAAAAATAGCTGCTGAAATAGCTATGGAGGCGGGGGCGGCTTTCTTAAAAACTAGTACAGGTTGGAATGGCGGTGCAACAGTGGCAGATGTGCGATTTTTGCAGGAATTGGCAAAAGAAAGGGTGGGAATTAAAGCTGCGGGTGGTATCCGCACTATTAATCAAGCTCTAGACTTAATCGTAGCGGGTGCTACTAGATTAGGCACATCTCGCGGTATCGATTTGATCCGCCAGCGCGATAATCTGGGGAAGGGTGAATAGTCATTTGTTTATCTTCCTAACCTGCGAAAAACTGCGGGCACATCTATGCCCTTTGTCCTAACCCAATGACCAATTTTAGATTTTGGATTGAAGGATTGAAGGATTCAAAATTTAAACCTGGTTTCAGAGCAGCTAGTTTCAACTATGGAAAAATCTAAAATCCTTGCATTCCTTTTGTAAGTCCCTACTTTTAGGTATGGCGTTAATCTAAAATCCAAAATCCAAAATTGATTGGCTAATGACTAATGACTAATGAGTAGAACCTACAAAGCAACCGGAATTAATCTTAAAACTCAGGTGCTGGGAGAATCAGATAAAATAGTGACCATTTTGACACCAGAATTCGGTCTGATTCGAGCAGTGGCTCCAGGGGCACGTAAGCACAACTCCAGCTTGGGCGGCAGGAGTGGTATGTTTGTTGTGAATGAACTATTGATCGCGAAAGGGCGATCGCTTGATAAAATTACTCAAGCACAGACGTTAAAAACTTATCCTGGTTTAGCTAAAGATTTGGGAAAATTGGCTGCTAGCCAATATTTAGCAGAAATAGTCCTCTCTCAAGCTTTGAGCGAACAACCCCAAGAAGAACTTTATGAGTTGTTCAATGAACATCTCCATCGATTAGAAGCATTGTCTAGTACAAATGCATCTGGTGTTTTGGCTCATCTGGCTCATGGGGTGTTTCACCTTTTAGCCTTAGCAGGAGTAACACCGCAAGTGCAAGTATGCTGCTTATCTGGGCGCTCCCTCAAGCCAGACTTTACAGACCCCAACTGGCAGATAGGATTTAGCGTTCCTACGGGTGGAACGATTTGCTTAGAAACTTGGAAACGTTTACGAACAGAGGGAAAGGGGGAGAGTAATAACCAATACCCCATTCCCCATATCCCATTGCCCATGCCCCATGCCCAAACAGTTGTTGTGCATCGGCAAGAAATACCTTTGATTTCTAGTCGTCTGGGTGCTATGGAACTGGCTTTGCTTCAACATCTGTCACAACCAGAGATAATGCAAATTGATGGTGCTAGAGACCATAACTGGTTATCTGTTGAGCAGATTTTGCGCCAGTATGCTCAGTACCAATTAGGTCGCCCTATTCGCTCTGCTACCTTGATCGATTCTTATTTTGCTGCCAACCATGATGCAACCATCTGATTTGGATAAAAAAATCCTGCCTTTGTCACCAAGCCTCGTTAAAAAACAGAATAGGATATCAGATCCTAACGTCAAGAATCACTTGAGTGCCGTTTCAAAGTGTACACCTAGTCAAATCAATAGCCAAGAAATGTCCCCAAAAGACGTTTCTAAAAACGATCAAAGTTGGACAGCCCAGATCCCAAAAACTGATGTTCCAGAAATACAATCTGAGGACAAATTAACTACTGATGAGGCAAATAGCAACGGGCAGAGTTTGCCAGTAGCTACTACCCCAGAAACAGAATCACCCAAATTAGATGGATCTGGTTCAGGTGGAGAAGCTGTTTCCGGGAATGTAACACAGCAGGGGTTTTTGCCTGTATTAAAAAACCCTAATTTCCTGGCTCTTTGGGGCGGTCAAGTTTTCTCCCAACTAGCAGATAAAGTTTATTTGGTGCTGATGATTGCTTTGATTAATACTCAGTTTCAGGCTAGTAATCAGAGTATTAGTGGTTGGGTATCAGTCTTGATGATGGCTTTTACGATTCCAGCCGTATTATTTGGTTCCGTTGCTGGCGTGTTTGTCGATCGCTGGTCAAAAAAGGCTGTGCTGGTGGCAACGAATATTTGGCGCGGCATCCTGGTTTTGTCAATTCCCTTTCTGCTGTGGTTGACTCATGGCTGGAAACCCATAGGAGTTATGCCAGTAGGTTTTTTGATCATACTGGGTGTGACTTTTCTAGTTTCTACACTGACACAGTTTTTTGCGCCGGCGGAACAGGCAGCAATTCCTTTAGTGGTGGAAGAACAGCATTTACTCTCAGCTAATTCGCTTTATACGACAACGATGATGGCATCGGTGATTGTTGGGTTTGCTGTCGGAGAACCATTATTAGCGATCGCAGATGGACTTTGGTCGCAAATTGGTGGTAGCGGTAGTTTAGGCAAAGAACTTTTAGTTGGTGGTAGTTATGCGATCGCCGGACTAATTTTATTCCTCCTAGCCACTAAGGAAAAACACCACCACCCTGATACAGAATTCCCTCACGTATTCTCTGATTTGCGAGATGGTTTTGCCTACCTCAAAGCAAATCATCGCGTCCGCAATGCTTTGCTTCAGCTAATTATCTTGTTTTCTGTCTTTGCAGCATTAACTGTTCTAGCTGTTCGGATGGCAGAAATAATTCCTAATATGAAAGCTTCCCAGTTTGGCTTTTTACTAGCAGCCGGTGGTGTTGGCATTGCTGCGGGAGCAACAATTCTCGGTCAATTTGGTCAACGCTTTTCCTATACCCAACTAAGTCTTTGTGGTTGTATGGGTATGGCAGCATCTCTGATTGGTCTATCAATCTTTACAACCCAACTGTGGCTAGTCCTGTTACTGGTGGCGTTATTAGGTATCTTTGGAGCCCTAGTGGGAATTCCCATGCAAACCGCAATCCAAACAGAAACACCACCAGAAATGCGTGGTAAAGTATTTGGCTTGCAAAACAATGTAATTAATATTGCCCTCTCCTTACCTTTAGCTTTAGCTGGTGTCGCAGAAACCTTTTTAGGATTACAGGTAGTTTTTTTGGGATTAGCTGCGATCGTCTTTTCAGGAGGTATATTAACCTGGTATAACTCACGTAAGTAGTTATCAGCTAAGAGGAGTTATTATTCATTACCTTGAAGTAATTACTAATTTCCTTAAAGCTTTTGTGTTCATGCTAAACTGTGGTCAGTGAAAATTTATCATATACTTGTGGGATATCAATCTGACATTAGTCGGAGTAAGTTGTTTAAGTATCAGAAATTAACAACTTATACGTAAAATAAATAAAGCCATCAATCCACGAATTTAATCAGCTTTCAAATATGCTTTTTAAACCACGACGTGGTGGCAATTTTTAATAAATAAAAGCCAGCAAGTATAGCTAGATAAAATAAAAATCACAAAGGGCACATAATTAATAGCTCAAACCCGCTTTTCTTACAGCCAAATAAAGAATGCGTATAGCCTGGATTGGAAAAAAATCACCCTTTTGCGGCAATGTCACCTACAGTCGAGAAATTACAAATGCTTTGCTAGATAGGGGACATCAAGTTAGCTTTCTTCACTTCGCACAGGAAGAGTCTGAACCTGAGAATTGGCCAAATCTTCGAGAGGTTTCGCTCCCATTCATTTACAAGTCTCAGGTTTATACAATTCCTACTTTTAAAGCAACCAAAGTTTTAACTGATTCGCTGCGGGAAATCAAGCCAGATGTAGTCCACGCTTCCTTAACATTATCTCCTCTAGACTTTTTTCTACCGGAAATCTGTGAGGAACTGAGGTTGCCCCTAGTTGCAACTTTTCACACACCATTTGCTGGTAAAGGAGCAAAGCTGGTATCGGGAACACAGCTTTTGGCTTATCAGCTTTACGCACCTTTTTTAGTTAACTACGATCGCGTGATTGTATTTTCCCAAATTCAGCGAGAATTATTGGCAGGGATGGGTGTAAGAGAAGAAAATATTGCTGTAATTCCCAATGGTGTTGATACCGTTAAGTATTCTCCAGGATTTTCTCAAATCAAAGCCGAATTTAAAGCCGAACGCTTGTTTGTTTACCAAGGTCGAATAGCGCCAGAGAAAAATGTTGAAGCCCTCCTTCGGGCTTGGAAGCAGTCGGCAATGGGGCCTGGTACGAAGTTGCTAATTGTTGGCGATGGCCCTTTAAAGTCTTCCTTAGAGCCGTTTTATGGTTCAGAATACGGCATTATCTGGTTAGGATTTGTTGCTGATGAAGACCGACGCATCGAAATTTTGCGGGGCGCAGATGTATTTGTTCTACCTTCATTGGTAGAGGGTTTGTCCCTATCTCTGTTAGAGGGAATGTCATGTGGGTTGGCTTGTTTAGCAACAGATGTGGGTGCAGATGGAGAAGTATTAGAAAAAGGTGCAGGTATAGTTATTAGTACTAAAACTGCGCGATCGCAGTTAAAAACCCTCTTGCCAGTATTGCAAGACCATCCAGAGTTAACAACTTTACTTGGGCAAAAAGCTAGACAGCGTGTATTAGACCGCTATACCCTCAGTAAAAATATTACTCTGCTGGAAGAACTTTATAAAGAAGTTTTAGCACAGCGACCTCTACCGCTAAGTCGTAGAGCTTAGGAAAAGGGAAGAAGTGCGATCGCACTCAAAAACACAAAATTTTTGCCAGTAGCCCTTAACCCAAGCGTATTGAGGCAGCATTGACTAATATTCTAGTCATACAATGATTTGTAACTTATGAATACAGATACCTCACTCAGAATTCTCTTACCACGCAAGTCAGATTGATCAATTAATCTTTGAATTATCCCCTAAAGACCAGCCCAAACTAGTTGGCTGTTCATAAATCCGTTTTAGAGTATTTACATCTCTGGAAGAAATAGGCAACGGGTTACGAACTTGAGAAAAATATAGGGCATCAGTTTGTAGTGGACTATGGCCCCAAATTCCCAGTGCATGACCGAATTCGTGCCGGGTAGCTGCAATAAGATACTCACCTGTTTGACTGGGACTTAGCAAGATAGTAAAGCGGTGGGATAAAACTTTGTTGGTAGTGTATAACTCGTAAGTAGTTTGTGCTGATCGCGCACGAGGTTTACTACTACCAGGGGAAATTTGTAGAGGTGGCGCTTTTTGCACAATGGTAATATCAGCACTTTCTGGCTGTTCTACTATTGCCAAAGGCAAATAATTGCTCCATTCTTTTACACCCTGCAAGACACCGTTTACCCATACTTGAGCTTGTTTTTCGTTAACGGATTTTGGTGGTTCTACGTAAACTTGAATGGGAAATTGTGACCAGACTAAATAACCAACTTGGGTTGTTGTGACTTGTGAAAAGTAGTCACCACTGTTAGTTCTATCTTGCCACTGTGCGAGTGTGGGCGGTAAGGGATGGGGTTTTGGGATGGGTGAGGTGGAGAGAGAGATTACTGAGCCTGAATATACATATTTTGGTATTATTGTAAACCCATAACTCGAATGAAGATTAATAAAAACGATCAACAGCCCTGTGCCAATAAATAAGGCAAGAGCTGTAATTAACCGTTGTGAGATTAAATTTATTAGGATGTTAAGTATTTGATGTTGGGTTTTTTTCCCCATTGACCTAGCCTTATTTAGGCAGCCAACCAGCACTTAAAACCACTGTTAAACCGAGGAAAATTACTGTCAATGCCCAAGTAATTCGATTTAAGGTGTTTTCTGCACTTTTGGTACTGCTAAATAGCTGGGCTTGTCCACCAATGGCTCCAATACCATCACCTTTGGGGCTATGTAGTAAAACTAAGATAATCAAACCAGTGGCGGAAAACGCCCAAATGCCTTGCACGATATTAGTAGCTGTCATGGTAGGAATCTCATTTATAACAATTTTTCAAAAAACAGAATTCAGAATTCAGGAGTTAGGAGTTTTCAGTAAACTCCTAACTCCTGACTTAGAAGTCTCTTACAGCCCTACTTGCACAGGGGTGCGAGTGCGTTGCAGTTCATAATCTGCTGTTTTCAGCAGCGATCGCCCGGTCATTTCTGGTGGCTGAGGCAGCTGTAAAATCTCTAGAATTGTGGGGGCAATGTCAGATAGCTTGCCATCGGTTCGCAGTTCGACATTTGTACCATATCCAGGGATTTTGACTTTCTCGCCTTCTACCAATATAAAGGGGACTGGGTTAGTGGTGTGGGCTGTCCAGGGATTACCCCCTTCATCTAGCATATACTCAGCGTTGCCGTGATCGGCAGTAATAATTGTTGTACCACCGGCTTTGATAACGCTCTCTAACAAGCGTCCCAAACAGCGATCAACTGTTTCGATTGCTGTAATGGTAGCTTCGATTTGACCAGTATGCCCTACCATGTCTGGGTTGGCATAGTTAATCACAACTAGGGAATATATACCCTTTTGAATTGCAGCGATCGCAACATCTGTAACTGCTACTGCTGACATCGCTGGGGCATGATCGTAAGTAGCTACCATCGGGCTGCTTACCAGTTCCCGATCTTCTCCGGCAAAAGGTTCCTCCAGACCCCCATTAAAGAAATAGGTGACATGGGCGTATTTTTCTGTTTCGGCGGTGCGGAATTGATTCAGACTATGATTGGCTATCACTTCTCCCAGAATGTTACTGAGGTTCTGAGGCTCAAAGGCTACAGCCACGGGTAAGTCTGAATCATACTGTGTAAAGGTGACAAAAGACAGTGGTGTGATTTGCTGTCTTTCAAAACCGTTAAAAGTAGGACTGACCAAAGCTTGAGTCAGTTGCCTGGAGCGATCGGGGCGGAAGTTGAAAAATATCACCCCATCCCCTGGTTCTATTGCGCCGGGTGCAATTCTGATGGGGTTGACAAATTCATCTTTTACCCCTTCGGCATAAGATGCTTGCAAGATTTCTATAGCCGTGCGATTATCACCTGTACCATCTTGGGTCATCACGTCATAGGCGCGTTTGACCCGATCCCAACGGTGATCGCGATCCATCGCGTAGTAGCGACCGCTGAGGGTGACTATGCGCCCAATCCCTGTACGGTCTATATAATTTTGCAGCATTGTGATTGCTCTTACACCGTCAGTTGGGGCGGTGTCACGACCATCGGTAATGGCGTGGATACAAACTTCTGGAATTTGCTGGTTTTTGGCTAAGTCAAGTAGTCCGAATAGATGGGTAATATGCGAATGTACCCCTCCCTCAGAACAAAGCCCGACTAGATGTAGCTTGCTATTCCGAGAACGAACTTCCTGGCAAATTTTGACAAGTGCTGGGTTTAAGGCAATAGAACCGTCTTCAACCGCATCGGAGATGCGTACAAGTTCTTGCGGTACCACTCGCCCAGCACCAATGTTCAAATGACCAACTTCCGAGTTGCCCATTTGACCCTCTGGCAACCCTACGGCTTTTCCTGATGTGCGGATGAGAGTATGCGGGTAAGCTGTCCATAAACTATCCACAATGGGAGTTTTAGCAGCAACAATAGCGTTTCCTCGCTTTTCCTCGCAGTAGCCCCATCCGTCTAAAATGACTAGCACCACAGGAGCAACAGGTGCTTTGGTCATAGTAAAATTGCCCTTTACTTTTTGTAATACCCGAATGATACCATTGCTAATCCACGCCGCAAGTGAATTTTTGCTTATTAATTTCTTTTATGAAAGACTTGCAGTTTTTTGAAATATTTTTTAAAATCTAGCGATTTTTCTGTAATTTTGTTGAGCGCTAATAATAAGTGATTACTTAGTAGTAGCCTTTTAGCACTACTACTAAGTCCGTGTTCAATCTCTTATTTCTTTTTGGTAGAAGCTTTTGCAGCTTTTTTAGCAGCTTTTTCAGCAGAGATCGCAGCTAACTTTGCTTGTTCTTTTTCTTCAGCAATTTTCTGGAGATAGTAATGATAGTCTCCTAAGTAAACGCGGAATTCACCATCACGAATTTCGACAATTTTGTTAGCTACTTGAGAAATAAAGTAGCGATCGTGTGAAACTACAATTGCCGTACCGTCATAATTTTTGAGCGCTTCTTCCAGCATTTCTTTCGCTGGAATATCTAGGTGGTTTGTCGGCTCATCTAAAATTAGTAAGTTCGCGGGACGTAAAAGCATTTTTGCCAACGCCAGACGAGCTTTTTCTCCTCCACTTAATGCCCCAACTGCCTTAAATACAGTATCACCAGTAAATAAGAAGCGTCCCAAAAGCGTGCGGACTTCTTGATTATCCCAGTCGGGAACTTCATCATGGATAGTTTCCATGACAGTTTTTTTCAAGTCCAAAGCTTCAGCTTGATTTTGCTCAAAGTAACCGGGAATAACGTTGTGATCCCCTAATTGGACACTACCTTCTGTGGGTGGCTCCATACCCATAATTACGCGCAGAAGGGTAGATTTCCCAGCACCGTTGGGGCCAAGAAAAGCAATGCGATCGCCTCTTTCAATTAGCAGATTTGCTGCCAAAAACAGGATTTTATCACCATAAAGATGAGTTAAATCTTTAATGTCCACTACTTCGCGTCCACTCCGAGGTGCAGGTGGAAAACGGAAGTGTAGAGTTCTTACCCCAGCAATGGGCGCTTCAATGCGCTCGATTTTGTCGAGTTGCTTTTCTCGGCTTTTTGCCTGGGTACTGCGGGTAGCACTGGCGCGAAATCTATCAACAAAGGTTTGCTGTTTTTCTAATTCTTTCTGTTGACGTTCGTAAGCACTAAGCTGTGCTGATTGACTTTCGGCTTTTTGTTCCAAATATGCCGAATAGTTACCAAGGTAGGTACTGGAAACGCCACGTTCTGTTTCCACAATTTGGGTACAGAGGCGGTCAAGGAACTCTCGGTCATGGGAGACTATTACCATCGGTGTAACCAGCCCTCTGAGGTAATTTTCCAACCACTCAATGGTTTCTAAATCTAGGTGGTTAGTCGGTTCATCCAGCAGCAACAAGTCGGGTTTTTGCAAGAGGATTTTACCCAAACTCATCCGCATTTGCCAACCACCACTGAAGGCGCTAACCAGGCGATCGCCATCTTCTAGCCCAAACCCCATCTCTGGTAAAATTTTCCCGATGCGTGCATCTAAGTTGTAGCCATCCAAGGCTTCAAATTTGCGCTGCAAGCGATCCAACTTGTCGATCAGTCGATCCAGTTCCTCTGGGCTAGCCGTTTCCATCTCTTGTGGGATGTGCGCCAGAGATAACTGTACTTCGTTGGCTTCTTTGAAGACAGTCCAAAATTCTTCTCTAACGGTGCGGGTGGGGTCTACTTCAAACTCTTGGTTGAGGTAGGCTATATGTAAGCTATTAGGACGGATAATTTCGCCTGCGGTAGGTTCAATTTCCCCAGAAATGATTTTGAGTTGGGTAGATTTTCCAGCACCGTTGACACCGACTAAGCCAATGCGATCGCCTGGTTTAACTTCCCAGTTGATATCTTTGAGAACTTCGCCTGTGGGATAAATTTTACTTATATGTTCTAGTCGCAGCATTAAGTTTCTCTCAGGTAGGGAGTGGGTGGTTGAGGACGAAGTACTAACACCGCCTCTAATATTAACAAAAATTAACTATAAATTCGTCGTGAGAAAGTCTGGAAGCCGCAAACCAAATTTGGCTTGAGCCACGGATAAAATTTACCACATCTATCTTAAGGCTGGCTTTGCGTTACTTGTCTAACTTCTTCGACACTGAAATCAAATGCCTCAGCCACTTGTTCCACTGTCAATAGTTCCTATGTTGTAGTCCACCAATTCCTCTACTCCTTGATCAGAAGAATCCTACTGCGCGGCTTGTCTGACTTGTTCGACACTCAAATCTAGCGCCTGTGCTACTTGTTCTACAGTCAACCCGGCTGCCAACATTGCTGGTACTGCTCTGAGTTTACCTTGCTCAATGCCTTGAACCTTACCTTGTTCAACACCCTCCTGAAAGGCTTCCTGATAAAATCTGGTTTGCTTTAACTCGCTTAATCCAAACATTTCCTCCATCTCCTCCCTACTCATTGTGGGAAACTTATAAGCCAAAATAGTCTCGATAAATTGTAATAATTGCTGCTGTTTTGGTGGTGAGTTTATCTCTGACTTAGTTCTGTCGATCAACTCTCTTGCTTGGACAATTGCGATATCGTCGGTTGCAATTACTAATTTAGCAGTTGCAATACCAATTGGAAGCGATGCACCTTCACCTAATTCATCCAAATAAATCCGCCTGACCCGCCCACTTGTGAAAAACTCACGGTAATGTTTGATATTGCCTGTATCTACATTCCTATTTGGGTATAAAACCACAGCACCCCAGTCATTTAATGGTTGATTCTGACGGAGGTATAAACATATTTCTGCAATTAGCCGTGAATAAATTTCCCCATCAGCTTGAAATTGTACTTCAACAAAGTAAATCTGGTTCTCGCTTCCTTGTGTCGGTAGAAACACACCATCGATTCTGAAGGCTGTTTGTTTAATTTCAACTGATGAAAATTGATAAAGGCTAGCTGATTCTGGAGGATTACCAATAAGTTCAAAAAAGATATCAGGGAATTCTTGAAACAGCCGATAAAAAATGATGTCTGTTTTCACAATTTTATATCAATTGAACATTTTGATTTGCTGTTCATGTATTACTTGATTCTTCAGAACCATCTCGTACTTTCAGCAATTGCTCTTTTGCCATCCCTAATATACGTGATAAGGGCGCTAACAAACTATCATCAAATGCTTGTCCAGCATAAATATTATTCAGTTCGGTAGGGGATAATTTAAAGGTATCGCAGAACTTAGCAAACTCCTGGTTACTTAAGTCAAGCTCTTTTTGCCTATCTTGAAGTAAAACTGCGATCGCTCTAGTTCCATGCTTGGGACGCTCACTAGTTTTTACATATTTTTCCATTAAATAATTGACTTTTCTGGTATCGCCGCCGATTTTTTTAATTAAATCAGTACAAGCCATTTTCAGTGCTTTCTTTAAAACTTCTTCTTCATTTAAAACTTTAATAATTTCACTTGCATATTCTGGTTTAAAAAATCCCACCAAATTACCTTGATGATAAACTGGTATATAAGGATTATTTGTTTCAAGTTGCCAATCTAAAGGCTCATTGCGTAGCGACATAGCTGCACCCCTAAATATTTTAAGATTGCACCATTTTAAAACCATTTATTCCTTAACTGCCAGTAAAATACCCTAGCACTGGCAATTAGAAATCGCAGCTATACAGACAAAACCCATCTCCGTGGGTTTCAACTTGCTGGAGTCCACGCAGACGGACTTAGTTTGTGCAGCCATTACCTATTTCTAGCAGAACCTTTAACTCAGCCAAAATTAGCGATCGCCTTGCTCATCACCAAATGGCTAAAAGCTTACCAGAGAAGGGTTTGGTAGTGTTGTGAGGCTGTTGTTAGATATTTAAACATAATGGGCATACTGTAAATATCAAGTAAGTAAGCATCGAAACAGGGTAAACAGTATGTTGACGATAACGTGGCAAGAAGAGATTGCATCCTTGAAACAAGATTTGAGCAAGGAAATAAATAAAATTTCAGGTCATTCTGAGATTAATATAGCTAATCATATTTGTATTAATAACCTTAAATCCAAGCTAGAACGGTTAAATGAAATTGAAAAAATTCTTAGTATAGAAAAATATAAAATTGTTTTCATCGGTACTATTGGTCAAGGGAAGACGACAGCTATTTGTCACCTTTTTAATTTAATAAGCGACTTCAATATTTCTAAGACTATTGGTGGTAAAACAAAAGATGTAATCGAAACTAAAGAGTTATTATCAACGGGTGCAGGGAGAACTACTATATGTGAAGTAAATGTCAAACCATCTGAAAAAACTTACATAGAGATAGAGCCTTATACAGTTGATGAAATGGAAAATATTATTTTTGAATTTTGCGACTATATTGCAAATAAAGATAATACTCAACCAGATCAGAAGATAATTATTTCTAAAGAACTTGAAAGGGCTGTTAGGAATATTATAGAAATGAAGTTACGCTATAAAACAATTTATGATGGGGATAAGAAGAAAACTGAAATAATTGATCCTGCCAAGGAAGAATTTGAGAAACTAGGGTTAGATGAACTAAAAAAGTTGGCATTGAATAATGCAAAGCTTGAATGTCGAACTACCAATAGAATTGAATTTGATAATCAAAAAAGTGAGCAAGAATGGATCAAAAATACCTTCGCTGCAATCAATAATGTCGAGTTAAAAGAGTTTGCTATTCCAAGAGAAATATATCTTTCTGTGAGCTATAATGTTCTATCTGGCTCAAACTTGTCTCAGTTCGATTCAGTTGTGGATACTAAAGGACTTGATGAAAATCCAATTCGTCAAGACTTGCAGAAATATATTGAGAATCAGGATACCATCTGCCTCTTTGTAACTCCCTTTTCTAATGCTCCTGAAGCTAATATTACTAAATTAATAGGTTATCACCTTACATCTAAATCCAAAGATTTTCATCATAGATTCGTAACTTTAGTATTACCTCACAAAAATGAACCTGAAAAAGTGAATGGATGTGATGGCGATTATGATACAGGAATTCAAATCAGAAAAGAAGAAGTTCAAGCTACATTCAGGAGTTTGAATTTAGATTTTTTCTTAGAAAACATTTTGTTCTATGATGCTTTGAGGTACTACCGTGATGATATATTCAAGTTAAATGAAATTTACGATAAAGAAGATGTACAGGCAGATAAAAATGAATTTATCGAAGCTATCGCGGCTGTAGTAGAACGTAGGCGAAATATTTTATTGGACGAAATAAAGAATATCCAAGAAAACTTTACAAAAATAAAAAATGGTGATGCTTTGACAGGGGCAGAAATCAAGGCAATTGAAAATGCTATTAAGAAGATAAAGGATTTACGGGATTTAAGTAAAAGAGTACAAAGTTTTAATTATAAAGACCAAGGTACAGATAAAGGTTTTGTTACTAAATATGTTGAAGATTATCGTATCCATCCTAAGGCATGGAACACTAAACATGCTATCCATAGAAACTTCGGTTACTATGATCCAAAGAATATAGATATATATTACGATATGAGGGTTATTGCTGAGGGAAGAAATGAAGATGAAATGTTGAAGAAGTTTACCAAAGAACTAAAACAAGAATTAGAAAATATCCTTAATGAGCTTACATCTGCAAATGAATCTTTAAAAACATTTATCCCTGAATTAGTCATACAATTCAACTCATTTTATGACAATTTTATAAGTGAAGTAGGTGTAGAAATCCAATATGAAGCTATAAGAAAATTATCACCTCAAAGTGAAGATTCTGAATTTTGGACGGCTCTAATTAATGAGAAAGGCAAGGTACAGCTTCCAGGTGAAACCTATACAAAGAACGTATGTAAGACATTGAAGCACGAACTTGAAAGTGAGCAAAGCTTAAATACATTTTTAGAGATTAAAGCAGGACAGTATTGGGCAGAATTAGTTACTAAAATCTTAAGCTTTTTCGGAGAAAAATAGACAGAAAGCAATTTTAAATTGCATGGTAAATAATAAGGGATGCAATAAAATTGCGTCCCGATAACCAGTTGATAAATAAACCTAACTATCTATGACTAGCTTAAGTGAAGAAATATCTAGAAAACTAAATATATATAAGAGAAACTATGCAGAATATACAAAGTGTTTGATTAAAGGCAGGGAAATTGTTCTAGATGGACGACCAGAAGAAAAAGTTAGACAATTGTTTATCTACTTTTTGGTAAATGAAAGTGGGTTATTTCCAGGCAAAATTGATATCAAAGTGGAATGTGATTATCATGATATAGAATTGTATAAAACTGTACAAAATGAATATTTTAAACCATATTCTCCTCCTCTAATGATTGTGGAAGTCAAGCGAGAAGAAGAAAACTTACGGAATCATGAGAAGCAGATTGAAAGATACCTCAAAAAATCTTGTTCTGAGATTGGTATTTTATACAATTATCACCAAGTTATTGCTTATCTCAAAAAAGATGGAGTATTTATGAGTAATACTCTTGATAATCTTGAAGATATACCAGCTTTAATCTTGCAAAGTTCTAATAAATTAGATAAAAATATACTCGAATTTGAAAAAGCTGTAAATGGAAGTTTTGATAGCTTCGTTTATCTTGCTAATAAATACGGAAAATATAAACTTAACAGAATAGTTTTCAGACTTAAAGGTGAGCAGTTACCAATAGTAGGATCTTTCTTCAAATTTAAAGAAAATAAGCTGTACTACAATATATATGTTCAAGATGTTCAAAAACAGCAAAGCTGTGATTTTCAAAATTTTGAAAAGCTAGTTTCTATTATTTATTGACAAAGATAACTTGTCTCCAAGTAACAAGTGAGCGTAAAAAAATGACAGGAATTATCCTTCCCAGTCTTGACGAGTATCGCACAGAAAATTGTCTGCGATCGCATCATCAAATAAATAGGGGCAATGCTCTGGAAAAATTCGTAATAGTAAGTTAGTTTCTTGTAGCTCGAAATCAACTAGCCTTCGCTTCATCCCCGGATGCTTCAGCCACAGCAGCCAATCTATCTGCCGCAGCTTGGACGATTTGAGCAACTTGGCTAAGAGGCATGTGCTGGATTTGTCTAAGAATCAGACTCAAATCTGAGGTTTCTGGAATTGGCTTGCCATCAATGCAGCTGATTAACTCTTCCATTGTGTAGCCTGCTTTCGATGCGATTCGAGCCAAATTTTCTGTATCTGGCACCTTCACACCTTTTTCCCACATCTGAACAGCAGTAGCAGATACCCCCAAAAGCTTACCAAATGCTCGCTGACTCATTGAACCGCGAGCTAGTTTAATGATTTCAATCAGTTTTTGTTTGCTTTCGATCTTCACTGCTTATATAGCTAGCCAACTGTATTTACAAGTCTACTTTCAATATTACAAGTTTACTTTTATATTGACAGCCTTGTGTTTTAGTACTAAACTATATCTCTGGTTGTAAATCTGCAACTACAGGCATCAAGCTAGTAGAATAACCTATCTATCTTTAATCAACCCAAAAAACTTAGTTTGCTACGGCGCTTGTGCTAGTAGCTCAACTTTGCTGCGAGAAATAATATCGAAGGTGCATCATGTTTCGCAAGCCACGCAAAATTAACCAATATCGCCGCAAAGGTAAAAACCTTATAGCCACTAATAAAATTAAACCAGAACTGTGGAACATTTCTGAGGCAGAAACCAAAGAAGCTTTAAAAGTTAAAGGCTACGATGTTAAGCAAATCAAAAAAATCCACATTCTGAAGCATCAAGTGTGTATTTCCTACTGGGATGTAAAAGGCAATATATGCAGCAGCTTTTTTAGCTACCGGATTTTTGCACGTTGGCAAGAAGAAGTGGAAAAGCTAATTTATACCTGTGAAACCCTGAAGGAATGGGCGAAGTTAAATTACGTTATGAAGTACGAATTTGCCTATTACCATTATCCCAGTGAAATAGAAGATACACTCCACGCAATATTAGAAAACCACCTGTCTGTGTTAAAACCAACAGTACAACAAGTGGTTTTACAGGATATTTAACAACAGAAATTAGTTAGCGGCAGAAGTCGCTAACTCCGCGAGACGTTCTTGCTGGTCTAGAGATATACAAGATTGGATAAGTGTCTCTAAATCACCATCCAAAACAGGGGTAAGAGAATAATTCTGACCTAACCGATGATCGGTAGCGCGGTTATCTTTATAGTTATAGGTGCGAATTTTTTCCGATCGCGATCCAGTACCAACCTGCGATCGCCGCATGGAAGTAACAGCTGCTTGTTGTTCGCCTAACTTGATGTCATACAACTTCGCCCGCAGAATTTGCATCGCCCGTTCTTTGTTTTGCAACTGGCTGCGTTCTTCTGTACAGAAAATGCGTATTCCCGTCGGTTTGTGCATCAAGTCAACGGCTGTTTCCACCTTGTTGACGTTTTGTCCACCAGCACCACCAGAACGGGCTGTAGTCATTTCAATATCTTTTGGGTCAATGTGAATTTCCACATCATCCACCTCTGGCATAATCGCCACGGTAGCTGTGGAAGTATGAACCCGTCCCCCGGATTCAGTTGCCGGCACGCGCTGCACACGATGCACTCCAGCTTCAAACTTTAGCTGGCTATAAACGTCATTACCTTTAATTTCGAGAATTACTTCTTTCCAGCCACCCATTTCTCCGCGAGATTCGCTCACTAAAGAAACTTTCCAACCTTGAGTCTGGGCATAGCGGGTGTACATCTGCATCAAATCGCCAGCCCAAATACTTGCTTCATCGCCACCAGTACCAGCGCGAATTTCCAACATGATATTCTTTTCATCATTGGGGTCGCGTGGTAGCAGTAAGACTTTCAAGCGAGACTCTAAATGTTCTATTTTTTCTTCAAGTTCTTTTACTTCCAGTGATGCCATTTCTTGCAACTCTGGGTCACTTGCAGATTCTTTGTAAACCTGACGCGCTCCGATCAAGTCTTCTTGGGCTGTTTTCCAAATTTCATAAGTATTAACCACCTCTTCCAAAGAAGATCGAGACTTAGCAATTTCTTGATACTCATCAGGATTGCTAGCGGTATCGGGGTCGCCAAGACGACGGGTTAATTCATTAAAAGTTTGTTCAACGGATTTTAGTTTGTCCAGTAAGTATGATTCAGCCATGACGATTGCGATCGCTCCTTAAAAAATAACAAATTGGCTCGAGCATATAAATGAAAATCGACCCAGCTGATGCAGGGCCGTCGTTAACAGCAGAGCCAACTCGCTACTTTTTGTCTTGTTCGTCGCCAGATGTTTGAGTGCTGCTCATACCGTACTTGCGGAGGAAGCGCTCTACTCGACCCTCAGTGTCAATAATCTTCTGAGTGCCGGTGTAAAAGGGATGATTTCCAGACCAAACATCTACGTGCAATTCTGGCTTCGTAGAGCCAATAGTCATAACAACTTGACCGTTGCAGTAAACTTTAGCATCTGGATACCACTTGGGGTGAATATCAGCTTTAGCCATTGTTCTTTTTGTGATGAATCTATATAAATTATAACTTTCAGCGTTCAATTGCAGCTACAGAGTGGGGAGTGGGGAGATGCCCCATACCCACTTGTCCAATTTCTAACGCTTAGAGTACTGAGGTGCTTTCCGGGCTTTATGTAAACCATATTTCTTCCGCTCTTTTGCTCTCGGATCGCGAGTCAAATAACCTTCGGTTTTCAAGGGTGGGCGGTTGTCTGGGTCTAGTTGGCATAAAGCACGAGCAACTCCCAAACGAACAGAATCAGCCTGTCCGGTCAAGCCGCCGCCTTCTGCTTTTACCAAAATGTCATATTCGTTTTCTAGTCCCAAAGTTTCCAGGGGTGCTTTGATCACTCCCAGGTAGTTAGGGTTAAATTGGAAATACAAGTTTCCATCTTTACCGTTCACAGTCAGTTGACCGGTGCCTGGAACCAAGCGTACCCTTGCTACTGCGTTCTTACGACGGCCAGTACCCCAGTATACGGCGCGACCGCTATTAGCATCTGCTACTACCATTAATTTTCTTCTCCAGGAATTGTACTAACTTTTAGTTCTTTAGGTTTTTGAGCATCGTGGGGATGTGTAGGCCCAGCGTAGACTTTCAGCTTGGTGAACAACTGCTTACCGAGGCTATTTTTAGGTAGCATACCTTTAACAGCTTGCTCTAAAATCCGCTCTGGTATGCGGTCTTGCAGTTTAGCGAAAGTTTCCGTTTTCATCCCACCGGGACGACCAGAATGGCGGCGGTAAAGCTTTTGAGTGCGCTTTTTGCCTGTGACTGCTACTTTCTCGGCATTGATGACGATTACGAAGTCACCTGTATCTAAATGAGGTGTATATTCGGGTTTCTTTTTGCCTCTCAATACCTGAGCTATTTCGCTGGCGAGGCGACCGAGACGTTTATCGGTGGCATCTACTATGTACCACTCACGCTCAAGGGTTGCTTGAGAAGGAAGGTATGTTTTAACTGTTGTCATTTGTCATTTGTCCTTTGTCATTTTTAATTTGTCATTAGTCATTTGTCTTTTGTCATTTGTAGTTACTAAGAACCAATGACTAATGACTCTTGACTAGTGACGAACTTTGGCAAGGTGTCGTACCAAATCTCTTTTGGAAAGGGAAAATCGGGATAGCCGACTCGCAACAAGCACAAGCCTTGAGGCGGTGCGGCATATTTCACTTCTTCCCGGCGTTCTTCTTTCCAGAGTTCGGTGAAGTTAGAAAGTGTTCGTTGTCCAGAACCTACTTCTACCAGCATCCCTACCAACAGCCGTACCATGCCATATAAAAATCCATCTGCCTGTATTTCAATATGGATAAATGGCCCACTGCGACGACACTCTACTGCTTGCACCTCTACCCAGGAATGCGATCGCTTTGAGCCTGCACGGTGAAAAGCAGCTAAGTGATGCTTTCCCAAGAGAGGTTTCAAGGCAGCTTGGATTAAAGATTCATCCAGGGGTGCATAATAATAATGCCAACTGAAGGGTCTTACAAACAAGTTAAGCCGATCTTCAGTATATATTGTGTAGCGATACCGCCGATAGGCTGCACTAAAGCGAGCGTGCCAACGGTTATCGACACTAGCTGAAGCCCTGATTAATATATCTGGCGGCAGGTAGCTGTTGAGAATTGTTGCCCACTTGTGAGGCGGAATGAAACCTGTAGCTTCAAAATGGGCTACTTGAGCAGCAGCGTGAACTCCAGAATCGGTTCGCCCAGCACCGTGTAATGTTACATGATGCCCAAGAATAGTAGCGATCGCAATTTCAATCTCTTCTTGGACTGTCCGGTGTTGTTTTTGCCGTTGCCAGCCATGAAAATGAGTGCCCAGGTATTGGATTACCAAGGCTACTCGATGAGTTTGTGTAGGCTGGTGGCTTTCTAACATACAGATTTTGTCCTTTGTCATTTGTCTTTTGTCAGTTGTCCTTTGTTATTCACTAATGACCAATGACTAATGACCAATGACTAATGACTTAAACCAATTCAATTATTGCCATTTTTGCATTATCACCCCGACGCGGTACGGTACGCAGGATGCGGGTATAACCGCCCTGGCGATCGCCGTATCGAGTTGGAGCTTGCTCAAATAGAGCGTGAACCAGTTGTTTGTCGAAGATATAGCCAAGGGCTTCCCGACGTGCTGACAAGGAGCCATTTTTGGCTAGGGTAATCATTTTTTCCACTTCACTTCTTAGAACTTTCGCTCTAATTAAAGTGGTGGTGATCTTACCATGACGGATCAGCTCGGTGGCGAGCGATCGCAGTAAAGCACGGCGTTGATCGGCTGGTTTACTGAGTTTTTTGACGCGACAACGGTGACGCATAATTATGCACTATGAATTATGAAGGTTTTTCTTAAGGGTGTTTAGAGCCTCTTTCCATTGGCAGGGTGATGCCCAAGCGTCGCTGCAAAGCTTCCACGACTTCTTCTGCTGATTTCTGCCCAAAGTTCTTAATTTCTAAGAGGTCTTCTTGGGTATAATCCAACAAATCTGCCACAGAGTTAACTTGTGCCCGTTTGAGACAGTTATATGCCCGCACAGAAAGTTGCAACTCTTCGATGGGTATCTGGGCAGTTGGATCGTCTGGAATATCCGAACCTGTGTCTGTTGGTTCGAGGGAGATGTCTTTCAACGGGTTGAATAAATCTACCAAGATTGCAGCGGCCGAAGATAGTGCTTCTTGAGGAGAAATACTGCCATTTGTCCAAACTTCCAACAGTAGTCGGTCTTTTGGAATTAAGCCTTCCCCACGAGATTCTTCAACACTGTAGTTGACTTTTCGCACCGGCATAAATATCGAGTCGATTTGAAGAAAATCCAACGATGTGGCTTCCTCACGTCCTCGCTCTACTGTGCGATAGCCTTTGCCTTTCTCGATCCGAAATTCCATTTCCAGCTTTCCACCTTCAGCGATGGTGGCTACATACTGGGTCTGATCGATGACTTCTACTTCACTAGGTAAATCAAAATGTGCCGCAGTAATTGTTGCTGGGCCGCTAACGAGTAATCTACCAATCTGAGGCTGTGAGGAATAGTTTTTGAGGATAACTTCCTTCATTTTCATGAGGATTTCCAGTACATCTTCCCGCACGCCCGGAACTGTGGCAAACTCGTGTGAAACGCCTGCAATCCGCACTGCTGTAACTGCTGTACCTTCTAGGTTAGACAGTAAAACCCGCCGTAGTGCGTTGCCAACCGTTGTTCCTTGACCGCGTTCTAGAGGTTCCAGAACAAATTTACTGTAATGGTTCCGACTTTCTTCAGTATTCGACTCTACACATTCAATCTGAAACTGCGCCACGGATGAGCCTCCCTTTTTCTAAGGTGCTGCTAGCAGACAAATCAATTGCCTCCCGAATTGACTTTATGTCCTGTAGGTTATAGGTCTATCAAACTACTAGTATGAAATTACGGTATAGTTTGACGCTCCTATTGAGCTTTCAGGCGCTAATAATATTTTGGGTTCCCGAAGTTTAACAGCTTTCCCTACAGGAAAATCTGATTCGCTTTTGGTGGCCCAAGTTTTCACCCAATGACAGTTTGCACGTTATCCGCCCAAGCGGTCATTGTGAGTAACTTTACTTTCTTGGTTGTAGCTTCTCGTCCTCAATGCCCAAGTCTTGGTATTTAAACTCGACGGCGCTTGGGTGGACGGCAGCCATTGTGAGGAATAGGGGTAATATCCCGAATGAGTGTAATTTCCAGTCCTGCTCCTTGAAGTGCGCGGATAGCGGTTTCTCTACCTGCTCCTGGCCCACTTACCATTACCTCAATTTGGCGCATTCCTTGATCTATAGCTCTACGGGCTGCACTTTCAGCAGCAGTTTGCGCTGCAAAGGGAGTTCCCTTTTTTGCTCCCTTAAAACCGCTAGAACCAGCGCTGGCCCAGGAGATGACATCTCCATTTTGATCGGTAATGGTGACAATGCTATTGTTGAAAGTAGACTGGATGTAGGCCATCCCACTGGGTACGTTCCGTTTCTGCTTCTTGCTCCCGGATTTTTTAGTTGGTTGTCTCGCCATACTTGTTTAGTTGATTTAAGGTAAAACTTGCTCTGATTAGCAAGCGTTGCAAATTTATTTCCCTGGAGCCTTCTTCTTACCAGCCACTGTCTGCCTTCTGCCTCGACGGGTTCTGGCATTGGTGCGAGTTCTTTGTCCTCTGACTGGTAAGCCCATGCGATGACGACGACCTCTGTAAGTACCAATGTCAACTAAGCGCTTGATGTTCAAAGACTCCAAACGCCGCAAGTCGCCTTCAACTTGATAGTTGCTTTCTATTTCGCCTCGCAGGGCTGTCACATCGGCATCACTTAAGTCCTTAACGCGGGTGTCTGGATTCACACCAGTAGCCGCTATAATTTCTTGAGCGCGTGATAAACCAATTCCGTAGATATAAGTTAGACCGATTTCAACGCGCTTATCGCGTGGAAGGTCTACTCCGGCAATCCGTGCCACAATGAACTCTCCCTATTGTTTTCGCAATTACTGTTGGTTGAAAAAACGTGATTAATCGCGTTTTTTCGTTGTTAATGATGATATACGTGTTACAACTCACTCTCTTTGTAAAAGCGTTATCCTTGACGTTGCTTGTGCTTGGGGTTCACGCAGATCACCATGACGCGACCACGACGTTTGATCACGCTACACTTTTCACAAATTTTCTTGACTGAGGCTCTAACTTTCATGCCTTTTATTTTTTGACTCCAAATATTAAATTATAGCATTTTTAGAGAAAACAATCCATTAATTTGACTAGCAAACAGTCAAAAGGATGATTTTATGGTAAAATTCTCTACATCTACATATAGTTACTTCTTTCGTAGTCGATAGGTAATTCTGCCTTTGGTCAAGTCGTAAGGAGTTAACTCTACCTTGACGCGATCGCCGGGCAAAATCTTGATATAGTTGCGGCGAATCTTGCCGGAAATGTGAGCTAGCACGTTAAATCCATTGTCCAAGTCAACGCGAAACATCGCATTGGGCAAGGACTCTGTAACCGTGCCTTCCATTTCAATCAAATCTTGCTTAGACAATTTGTTTTTTCCTCAACTCAACAATTTCGTGTTCAGTTGCAGCACTTCATCTGCAAGAGAACACATTTTAAGAAATATATCAACAGTTTATTAATATATCTTAGCTAAAATTGATCTGTTTCTTGGGAGGGCATGGGACATTGGGAATTGGGGAAAGAATTACTGTAGCTCCTCCCCTACTCCCTGATCCTCAAGCGATTACCTTTTGCAGTTCACTAGTGACTTCTTCTTGGGACTGATTGCCATTGACTGTTAAAAGTTTTTGGCGATCGCGATAATAATCAATTAAAGGTGCAGTTTCAGCGCGGTACACTTCTAACCGACGACGAATGACCTCTTCGGTATCATCTTTTCGCCCTCTAGCTAGCAAACGTTTTACCACAACATCATCTGGTGCATCTAGATTAACTACCCTTTCGCCACTCTGATGTATTGTTACCAGCAATTCTTCTAGAAAAGCTGCTTGCGTCACTTTACGGGGAAAACCATCAAGAATCCAACCATTTTCTGCATCTGGTTGGTTGAGGCGCTCCTGTACCAAGTCCTGAACTAGCTGGTCGGGGACTAACTCGCCGCTATTTACATAGTTTTGAGCTTTGATTCCCAAATGAGTTTGCTCTTTCATAGCTTGTCTTAATATTTCCCCAGTAGAAATATGGGGAATATTTAAGTGTTCCGCCAATGATTGGGCTTGTGTTCCCTTACCAGCTCCAGGTGGCCCCAAGAAGATTAGTCGCGTCACTATTGTTTCACCATTCCTTCATAGCGCTGAGAGATTACGTATGTTTGGATTTGCCTCGCCGTATCAATCGCCACACCGACTAGAATTAACAGAGAGGTAGCACCTAGTCCCTTAAATGTGGGTACTCCTAAAGCACTTTCTACACCGGTTGGGATAATAGCAACCAAGCCCAAAAAGATAGCACCCAAAAAGGTGAGTCGGTTTGAAACGCGCTCGATATACTCACTAGTCGCTTTACCGGGACGAATTCCAGGAATACTAGAACCCATTTTCTTCAAATTCTGCGCTACATCTACCGGGTTGAGAATCAACGAAGAATAGAAGTAGCTGAAGAAAATAATGGAAATCATGTAAACCAAGGCATAGACCCAAGAGCCAGAACCGCTTGGACTCAAATAAGTGTTAATTATATTTGCCAACTCAGCATTCTTAGCGAAATTTGCAATTAGCAATGGCAAACTGAGGATAGCTGCGGCAAAGATAATTGGCATTACGCCACCTTGATTTAGCCGCAAGGGTAAAAAGCTCCGTTGCTCTGCCAAAACTCTACGACCGACTTGGCGACGAGCCGAAATAATCGGGATACGGCGCATTCCTTCTTGGACAACCACGATACCAACAATGGTTGCTAAGAAAACTAAGATTAGTACGATGACGCGACCCACTGTTTCCCGACCGCCGACTTGCACCAAATCGATAGTATCGCCTAAAGCTTTTGGTAATGAGGCGACAATGTTGACAAAAATCAATAATGATGCACCATTCCCAATTCCCCGCTCTGTAATGAGTTCTGATGCCCACATAACGAACATAGAACCAGCAGTTAGAGCGATCGCAGTTTCAGCTACAAAGATTGGCCCTGGATTTAAGGCAAATTGCTGGAGGAATAATGCTGAAAAAGCTGTACTTTGGAGAATTGCCCAACATACAGTGACATAGCGGGTAATTTGCGAGATTTTCCGCCGACCCGCTTCGCCTTCATTTTTCTGTAAATTTTCTAAAGATGGAATCGCCGCGGTGAGCAATTGGATGATAATGGACGCATTAATAAAGGGTAAAATCCCTAGAGCAAAAACGCCCAAAGTCGAAAGTCCTCGCCCGGAGAATATATCCAATAAACCGAATATGGAATTATTGCCCGATATAGCTTCGGCAAATCTGGGTCTATCAATCCCTGGTACGGGTAAGAAGATACCCAGGCGAACCAAAATTAAAACACCGACAGTTACAAGCAGCCTACCTCTAAGCCCGGCTGCTTGTGCCATCTGCATAAAAGTTTCTTGAGCCGTTGGGGCTTTATCTCGACTGATCATAGAGTGCTACCTTTATAGTGAAACAGGCGCTGACAGCGAGTTGGCTTACATTTAAGTGCGCTGTTCCGGCTCACTCATAAGACTTCACAACTCCCACCAGCTGCCTCAATTTTGCTACGAGCTGTACCTGTGAAAGCTGCCGCTTGTACCTTGAGCGGAGTGCTCAATTCGCCGTTACCCAAAATTTTCAATGGCCCTTTGACAGCAGTCAGAATACCTGCTGCTTTCAAGGAGGCTAAAGTTACTTCCGTATTAGCGGGAAGAGAGGCTAGCTTCTCTACATTAATCGTAGTGTAAATCTTTTGATTAACAATCGGAAAGCCCTTCAGTTTCGGTAAGCGGCGGTACAATGGCTGTTGACCACCTTCAAAACCGGGTCGAGTACCGCTACCAGAACGAGACTTTTGACCCCGCATACCTAGACCAGCACTGGCACCTTGACCAGCAGAAATACCTCTGGCTACACGCTTCTTGCGTTTCTTTGAGCCTTTTTGCGGCTTAACATCATGGAGTCTCATAAGTTACCAAGTTGTCATTTTTCGTTTCTCATTTGTCATTTGCCATTATGTAGGTTGCCATTTGTTCTGAACAAAGGACTACTGACTAAGGACAAATGACTAGTTAGATGTAGAGATTTTGAATAGGAATACCGCGATCTTCGGCGACTTCAGAAAGAGTCCGCAATGTAGATAAGGCATTGACTGCTGCTCTAGCATTATTGAGCGGATTGTTAGAACCAAGTTGCTTGGCTAAGACGTTACGAACTCCTGCCAATTCCAACACAGTCCGCACAGCACCACCAGCAATTACCCCAGTACCAGGTGCGGCTGGACGCATAATCACTTTTGCACCGCCACCTACACCATCAATGGGATGGGGGATGGAATTAGATTTGGTGATGGGGATATCAATGAGATGTTTTTTGCCGTCGGCTACGCCTTTTTTGACTGCACCGATTACATCTGAGGCTTTACCTACTCCGACACCAACTTGACCGCGTTCGTTACCGACAACAACGATCGCTCGGAAACTGAGTTTTTTACCGCCTTTGACGACCTTGCTCACGCGGCGGATTTGGATAACCCGCTCTTGCCAAGTAGTTTCTTCTTTTTTGGCACGCTTTGTTCTACTTTTACGCTCTGTTGCCATAATTTATGCTCTGGTGAACGTCATTTGTCTTTTGTCATTTGTCATTTGTCCTTTGTCATTTGTCCAATGACTAATGACTAATGACCAATGACTTTAGAAATCTAAACCAGCTTCGCGTGCTGCATCAGCTAGGGCTTTGACACGACCATGATATAAGTTACCACCACGATCGAAGACTACTTTGGTGATGCCTTTTTCTAGCGATCGCACTGCGATCAACTTACCAACTTGCACCGATGCGTCGCGGTTTGCACCTGACGCTAAACTAGATTTCAACTCTGGTTCTAAAGTCGATGCTGCCACTATGGTTTGATGCTGACTATCATCAATAACCTGGGCATAAATATGCTCATTAGAACGGAATACCGCTAAACGCGGACGTTCTGGGGAGCCAACAACTTTGCCACGAACGCGTCGATGACGACGGTTTTTTGATTCTCTACGAGTAAGTTTCATTTCTACTTCTTACCACCCTTACCAGTCTTACCAGCCTTACGTCTTACCACTTCACCGGCATAGCGAATGCCTTTACCTTTGTAAGGTTCTGGTGGACGAACGGCGCGAATTTTTGCGGCTGTGTTGCCTACGATTTCTTTGTCGTAGCCGCTGACAATTACGTTAGTGGTACCTTCGACTGCAAACTGAATCCCATCTGGTGGTTCAATTTGCACCTGATGGCTGTAACCCATGTTTAAAACTAGGTTACGCCCTTGAAGTTGTGCCCTATAACCAACACCTTGGATTTCCAAACGGCGTTGAAAACCTTGGGAAACTCCCTCAACCATGTTGGCAACTAAAGTTCGGCTCAAGCCGTGCAGTTGCTTCGATGTCCGAGTTTCATCCCGACGATTTACGTGTAATATTTCTCCCTCTTGAGAGAGTGAGACATTATCTCTGAGAGTGCGAGAAAGTTCTCCTTTCGGGCCTTTCACCACAATATTCGTACCATTGATCGCCACTTCAACTTTGGCGGGAATAGTAATTGGACGTTTACCAATACGAGACATTACTTTTTGTCCTTTGTTATTTGCCCTTTGCCTTTTGTTATTTGTCCTTTGTCTTTTGTCTTTTGTCCTTTGTCTTTCACTAATAACAAATGACCAATGACCAATGACCAATGACTAATGACAAATGACTAATGACCAATGACTACCAAACGTAACAAAGCACTTCGCCACCCAAGTTCTGACGACGCGCTTCGCGGTCAGTCATAATTCCACTGGATGTAGAAATAATGGCAATGCCAATGCCGCCTAGTACTCTTGGTAATTCTTTTCTATTGGAGTAAACACGCAAGCCTGGCTTACTCACTCGCTTTAAGGCGGTGATTAGAGGCTGACGATTTTTACCCTTATATTTCAGGGAAATCACTAGGTTGTGTTTTACCCCTTCTTCTGCTTCTTCGATTTCAGCAATAAAGCCTTCCTCCCGTAGCACTTTGGCAATGCTGCGGGTCATTTTTGTAGCTGGCACTTGTGTAGTCTGATGCCGCGCCAGGTTGGCATTGCGGATGCGCGTCAGCATATCTGCAATTGTGTCGTTAGCCGCCATCGTTCCCTCTATAGATGAACTTACTGATCGCGAAAGGGCATTCCTAATTCTTTAAGTAAGGCGCGGCCCTCTTCGTCGTTTTTTGCTGTGGTGATGATGGAAATATCCATCCCACGTACTTGATCAACGCTGTCGTATTCGACTTCTGGAAAAATTAGCTGTTCTCTCACACCCAGAGTATAGTTACCCCGTCCGTCAAAGCTTTTAGGGCTAACGCCGCGAAAATCTCGAATTCTGGGCAGTGATAGGCTAACCAGCCGATCGAAAAAGGCATACATCCGTTCGGCTCTGAGTGTCACCATGATCCCTACAGGCATCCCTTGACGAATCTTAAAGCCAGCGATCGCCTTTTTCGCCCGTGTCACCACTGGTTTTTGACCAGTGACAAGCGCAATTTCGTTGATGGATGCTTCCAGCGACTTTGCATTTTGAGCTGCTTCACCCAAACCTCGGTTAATAGTAACTTTTACCAACTTCGGTACTTGATGAACGTTGGTATATTGAAACTGATTAATCAGTTTGGGGACGATTGTCTCTTGATATAAGCTTTTGAGTCTTGTTGTCGCCATAGTTTTTTGTCCTGATATCCCTGGGCTTGGTCAGGGAACTTTTATTGTCCTTTGTTATTTGTCCTTTGTCTTTTGTTATTTGTCTTTATAACTAATGACTAATGACCAATGACTAATGACTATTTATCCAGAATCTCGCCAGTTTTTTTAAGTTTTCTGACTTTCTTGCCTTCTGAGGTAAAGGTATAACAAACACGACTAGCAACGTTCTGCTTAGTGGAATAAAGCATCACGTTGGAGCTATGAATTGGGAATTCTTGGGTGACAATCCGCCCTGA
The DNA here is from genome assembly GCF_015206895.1 of Nostoc sp. LEGE 12450. GTDB lineage: Bacteria > Cyanobacteriota > Cyanobacteriia > Cyanobacteriales > Nostocaceae > Nostoc. The sequence goes on from NZ_JADEXU010000017.1 coordinate 43,002, forward strand.
TTCCCCTTCTTGCTGCGGTTTGACGTGCTTGGTTTTAATGTTGACACCTTTGACGATGACTTTACTCAGTTGGGGAAGTGCCTGGATAATTTCACCAATTTTTCCTTTGTCTTTACCAGCAATCACTTGTACGGTGTCGCCAGTTTTGACGTGCATTTTGTGGAATACTTTGGGCGTACCCTGTTTGGTTGCCATTAAAGCACCTCCGGAGCCAGAGAAACAATTTTGGTAAAGTTTTTATCGCGCAGTTCCCGTGCGACTGGGCCAAAAACCCGTGTGCCTCTAGGATTACCGTCTTTGTTGATAATTACAGCAGCATTATCATCAAAGCGAATACTCATACCACTGTCACGAGATACAGCTTTACGAGTGCGGACAATTACTGCTTCCACAACATCAGACTTTTTGACAGCCATGTTGGGTGTAGCATCTTTGACAACGGCGATAATTTTATCACCGATAAAACCATAACGACGGTTGCCTCCGCCTAAAACGCGGATGCACATTAGTTTGCGGGCACCGCTATTATCTGCGACATTCAGGTAAGTCTGGGGTTGAATCACAATTATTCTCCCTTGTGATGTTGTTAGAAACTAACAACGATGAGGTTTAAGCAGGTTTGATGTTCAGGACTTCTGTGATTTTCCAGCGCTTGGTTTTGCTCAGGGGTCTAGTTTCCTGAATGCGAACGCGATCGCCTACTTTACACTTATTTTCTTCGTCGTGAACTTTATATCGTTGGGTGTTAACCACAATCTTGCCGTACTTGGGGTGAGGAGCGCGGTTTTCTATGGCAACTACCACAGTTTTTTGCATTTTATCGCTCACTACCAAGCCAACTCGTTCTTTAACTGCCATAATCTCCTACTTTTCTTCTTTAGCCGATTGACTTGCTGCCCGTTTGCGTTCTGTTTCTAATGTCAGCAATTGGGCTAGGCGATGTCGAGCCTGTCTGAACTGGTGGGGCTTTTCTAATTGTCTTGTCGCTTTTTGCAAACGCAACTGAAATAGTTGTCTTTTGATCGCAACAATTTCATCAGAGAGCTTCTCGTCACTTAATTCTCTAGCTTCTGAAATCTTGGGAAGAGGCATAAGCTACTCCTGCTCCTGTGGTTGAAAGCGCACAATAAACTTGGTTTTTATAGGCAGTTTAAATGAAGCCAAACGCATAGCTTCACGGGCGATTTCTTCAGAAACCCCACCGATTTCAAACAAAATTCGTCCTGGCTTGACTACCGCTACCCAAAACTCTGGATTACCTTTACCGGAACCCATCCGGGTTTCAGCAGGACGCATGGTTACAGGTTTATCAGGAAAAATCCGAATCCAGATTTGTCCACCCCGACGAATATAACGGGTCATTGCCCGACGAGAAGCCTCGATTTGGCGGGAGGTGATCCAAGCAGGTTCTTGTGCTTGGAGTGCAAAATCACCGAAGTTGAGGGTACTACCACGGGTGGCTAGTCCTTCCATCCGTCCCCGCTGTTGTTTGCGGAATTTAGTTCTTCTAGGGCTTAACATGGTTTGTTACTTGTCATTTGTCATTTGTCCTTTGTCATTTGTCATCTGCCATTTACTAATGACTAATGACTAATGACTAATGACGATTTATCCTTCATTTGAGCGGTCTTCAAATTGCTGGCGACGACGCTGTTGTTGACGGCGACGGGGTTCTCGATCGCGATCGCGGGGATCACGTTCGCGATCGCGGCTTGCTGGTGGTAGTGGATCTGGTTCCTGTCCAGGAATAATTTCTCCCTTAAACACCCAAACTTTGATGCCCAAAATGCCGTAAACAGTTTTTGCCGTGCAATAAGAGTAGTCAATGTCAGCCCGTAGGGTATGTAAAGGTACTCTACCTTCACGAGTCCACTCTGTCCGGGCAATTTCTGCACCGTTGAGCCGTCCACTAACTTGGATTTTAATACCTTGAACACCAGCGCGTTGAGCGCGCTGAATTGATTGCCGTACTACCCGCCGAAAAGAAACTCGGCGTTCCAATTGTTGAGCAATGTATTCAGCAATTAGATAGGCATCAGCATCAACTCGTTGAACTTCAACTACGTTAATGCGAATTTGGCGATTGCTCCCCAACAGTCCTTGGAGTCCGGTACGCAAGGATTCTATGCCTTGTCCACCACGCCCTACTACTACACCGGGTCTAGCTGTGCGTACTTCTAAGTCGATTTGGTCGGCTTTGCGCTCAATCCGCACTTCAGAAATTCCGGCGTTGTTTTGAGCAAGTCTACCCAGTTTTTGTTCTATGTATTGACGGAGTTTGTAGTCTTCTTGTAAAAGTTCTGGATAGCGGTCAGGAACAGCAAACCAACGGGATTGATGCTCATGTGTAATACCCAGGCGAAAACCAACTGGATGAATTTTCTGTCCCACGAATGCTTCCTCTAAGATTTCTTACTTTACGTAATTTATTCGTGTAAGCGTGCTTATTTTTCTGGTGCGGCTCCAACGGCCACAGTAATATGACACGTCGGTTTGCGAATTTGGTAAGCTCGACCTTGCGCTCTTGGTTGGAACCGCTTCAACGGCGGCCCTTGATCGGCATAAGCCTGAGTAATCACTAGTTGAGTCCGATCTAACCCAGCGTTGTGTTCAGCATTTGCAGCAGCGCTTCTGAGAACCTTCAATATGGGTTCAGTGGCGCGATAGGGCATGAATTCCAAGATGATTAGCGCTTCTCGGTACGATCGCCCCCGGATCTGATCGAGTACCCGACGCACTTTGTAGGCCGAGATGCGGATAAAACGAGCGATCGCTTTTACTTCAGTAGTATTAGTAGCCATAATTTTCTCCAATTTTGTCATTTGTCATTTGTCACTTGTCACTTGTCTTTAGCTAATGACTAATGACTAATAACTAATGACTACCTACCCGCTTTTTTGTCGCTTTTTCCATGACCCCTGTAGGTGCGTGTCGGGGCAAATTCACCCAACTTGTGTCCTACCATCTGTTCATTTACAAAAACTGGAACGTGTTGTCGTCCGTTGTGAACAGCTATGGTATGACCTACCATTAGGGGCAAAATTGTTGAAGCTCTTGACCAAGTTTTAATAACTTCTTTTCTGTTGTTGTCGTTGAGCTTTTCAATTTTCTTTAAGAGATGATCCGCAACGAAAGGACCTTTTTTTAGAGAACGACCCATAGTTCAATTTTGGATTTAGGATTTAGGAATTAGGATTTAGAATTTCGGATTTTGGATAATTAGGTGTCCAATCAGGTTTCACAAATTTTCAATGTTCACAAGTAGACCCCAATCTAAAATCCAAAATCTAAAATCTAAAATTCTATGATTCACGACCACCGCGACCGCGTTTAGAAGACTTACGGCGACGACGCACAATGAATTTGCTGCTAAGTTTCTTGCGATTGCGTGTCTTCGCGCCCAATGTGGGTTTACCCCAAGGTGTAACAGGTCCCGATCTACCGATAGGAGCCCTACCCTCACCACCACCATGTGGGTGATCCACTGGGTTCATGACGCTACCTCTAACCTTCGGACGGCGACCTTTCCAGCGATTGCGTCCGGCTTTACCTGCACTCAGGTTTCTCGCATCGGTGTTGCCCACTTGCCCAATAGTGGCGTAGCAATCACGCCGAATTAAGCGGACTTCTCCCGAAGGCAACTTGAGAGTTACATAATCACCTTCTTTTGCCACAACTTGAGCGCTAGCACCAGCAGCACGCACGATTTGACCACCTTTACCAGGAGTCATTTCTACGTTGTGAACACTAGTACCCAAGGGAATCCGCGATAGAGGTAAAGCATTACCATCTTCAAAGGGAGATTCGGGTCCAGAAATAATTATTGTTCCAACTTTCAATCCATTGGGATGAAGGATGTAACGTTTTTCGCCATCTTGGTAATACAAAAGGGCAATTCGGGCATTGCGGTTAGGATCGTATTCAATTGCTGCGACTTTGGCAGGAATATTATGTTTATCCCTTTTAAAATCGATGATCCGGTAAAGTTGTTTGTGTCCGCCACCCCGACGACGACTGGTAATCCGCCCTGTATTATTCCGACCTTTGGCACGATGCTTCGAGGTCGTTAGGGATTTTTCTGGCTCGGTTTTTGTGATTTCCGCAAAGTCAGAAACTGTAACTTGGCGAGTGCTGGGGGTATAAGGGCGATAAGAACGAGTACCCATAATCTATTTTGGATTTTGGATTTTTGATTTACTTAATTTCGGATTTTTAATTTTGGATTTAATGAGTGTTTAACTAATTGCGACCATCTTTGGTATTTATTCAGTAAACTCCTCAATCTAAAATCTAAAATCTAAAATTCCTAGACTTCTGGGAATAGAACTTGTCTAATCTTGTCTTCATCCCCAGGTGCGACTGTAACAATGGCTCGCTTATATTGGGGCTTATAACCGATAAATTTACCAACGCGCCGCTTTTTACGTGGTGGTAAGGTGGTGTTGACTTTTACAACCTTGACCTGAAATAAGTCTTCGATCGCAGCCTTGATTTCTGGCTTGGATGCCTTTGGAATTACTTCAAAGGTGTACTTATTTTGCTCCATCAAGATAGTCGCCTTCTCGGTGACTATTGGGCGACGTACTAAGTCGGCAAGGTCGCGGGGGTCAAAGCTAGGCACTGTAGACCTCCTGAATTTTTTCTAGGGCTGATGCCGTAACTACAATTTTGTCAGCGTGCAGTAAATCAAAAACGTTTAACTGGTTGGCTGCAATTAGTTTTAAATTTTCAATGTTGCGGGCTGACAAATAAACATTATCTGTATCCGCAATTTCAGACAAAATTAACAGTGCCTTGCTTTCTGGCACTACTCCCCAACGAGCAAGTGCTGCCACTAAGTCTTTTGTCTTCGGGCGAGATAGCTCGGTGCTAAATTCTTCTACTACGATCAAGTCGTCAATACGACCGACAAATGCTGTCCGCAGTGCTAAACGTCGCTCTTTGCGGTTCAACTTCAGGTCAAAGTCTCTAGGTTTTGGCCCAAAGATCACACCACCACCACGCCACAATGGTGAACGAATAGACCCTGCACGAGCGCGACCAGTACCTTTTTGTCGCCAAGGTTTACGGCCACCGCCTCTGACTTCAGCACGAGTTTTTGTACTGGCATTTCCTTGACGAGCATTAGTCAATTGCCGTACTAAGGCGCGGTGTACGATATGAGACGCTGTTTCTTCTTTGGCAACGCGCAATTCGAAGGTCGTCTCGCCGACCTGTTCTCCTTGCCAATTTTTAACTACGCTTTCAACCATCTTTGTTATTTGTCCTTTGTCCTTTGTCATTTGTCATTGGTGAGCCAGTACGGTCTTGGGGGTTTCCCCCATGAGTAACTGGCGAACCCGGAGGGTCTTTTGCCATTTGTCTTTAGCCAATGACTTTTGACTAATGACTTTTGACTAATGACTTTTGACTATCCCACTACTTTTGCAGGTACAACACTTACTAGAGCGCCTGGTTTACCAGGAATTGCTCCCTTGATTAGCAATAAATTGCGTTCTGCATCAACTCGCACTATGGTCAGCTTACGGATTGTGATGCGTTTACCACCTAAACGCCCTGCCATTCGCTTACCTGGATAGACACGACCTGGTGTTGTACCAGCACCAATAGAACCTGGCGCTCTGTGGTTTTTGGAACCGTGTGACATAGGCCCACGACCAAAGTTGTTGCGTTTCTGGTTTCCGGCAAAACCGCGACCGATGCTTGTGCCGACTACATCGACAATTTGACCCGCACTAAAAATATCTGCTTTAATCTGTTGACCTAAAGCATAATCACTAGAACTATCAGTGTGATATTCATTTAAGTGACGCAATGCTGGGGCAGATGATTTCGCCAAATGACCCAGTAGTGGTCTGTTTAGTGCCTTTGGTTTAACTTCGCCAAAACCAACTTGAATGGCAAAGTAACCGTCGGTTTGTTTCGTTTTAACTTGTGTAACAGTGCATGGCCCTGCTTGAATGACTGTCACAGGAATAGCTACTCCTGCTTCGTCAAATATTTGGGTCATGCCCAGCTTGGTGCCGAGAATACCTACAGACACAGTAACTGGTTCTCCTTTCTACTTGCTGACCTTGGAATTGGACTCTAGAGGACACGCTTTGTACGCATCAGTTTAGGCTGAGTTAGCCTGCGAAATTTGGAATGGTTTCAGTAAACCAGTCCAAATACTTTGGGACACAACAAACCGTGTCCGTACTGCTTGGTGAATCTGTTTAGCTTCACTCAATAGATCACCAGAACAGCTACAATTCTCTTCCGTTTGGGAAGGAGTAACTTCTGGAATCAATGCAAGGCGCTACAGCTTTAAGCTGTGTGCAGCAATGCTTTCGTCCAAGCAATTGCTCTGGCACTTTCTGGAGGCAGCGCTGTCGGCGGGTTTTCCGATTTGTGTACGCCCTAATGACGGTTTCCCGGAGGTTGGCTACTGCCCTGTTGCAGTTGGACTTAAGCGGTCTTTACCGCCCAGTATCCATTAACTGAGACTGACGTAATGCCATGAAACCAACATTGCTGCTCAGTTTTACTTCCTTAGATACCTTAAACTATTGTTTAAGATTTTGCCTGCTTTTTCAGAGGCACGGGAGCAAATCCACTCTGGAGCTTAGGATTGGCTTTGATTGTTCATCCATAAGCTCCAATGTTGACCTGAAAGCTTTCTTAGTTTACCAGTCTACGATCAATCTGAGTTATATTATCCAATTTGGATTAAATTATCAGCTTTCAATGCTAACACTACTTCAGAATGACAGTAAAAAGTTTATCTAATTTGCGTGTTTGGTCACAATCTAATAATATAAATTATTTATTTATGTTTGTCCAGTAATTTATAGAGTTATTTTTAGGGAGTAGGGAAGAAGCTGGGAAGCATGAGGCAAAGGGAGAACAAAAAATTATCTCTTTCCCCTCTGCTCCCTGCTCCATGCCCCTCTGCCTCTTCTCAATACCCAAAGAAAATGCTTTTAATCTATCAGTTCAGGGTAAATAATAGAGATATCTAAGTGGGATACGACGAAAATCTATGGCACTAATTACCACTGGCAACGGTTTAATCCGCGATCTGGAAAAATTTGGCGCTCTTGGAGTGTATGTACCTCTGGAAGGGGGTTATGAAGGTAGATATCAGCGCCGACTACGCGCTGCTGGCTATACCACCCTCCACATTACTGCCAAGGGACTGGGCGACGTAGCTGCCTATCTCACAAGAATTCATGGAGTCAGACCTCCTCATCTTGGAAAAAAAAGCACTGGTAGCGGTGCGGCAGTAGGTCAGGTGTACTATTTGCCACCAATTCTCAATTCTCATCTAGAACAGCTACCACCAAAGTCAAAGGGGCTGGTTTTGTGGATTATTGAAGGGCATATTCTTTCCAATGAGGAACTTGAGTATTTAACGAATTTGCCTCAGCTAGAACCACGAGTGAAAGTAGTAATTGAGAGAGGTGGCGATCGTGCCTTCCGTTGGACTTCTCTAGAAAAAACTCTGTTAGCTAGTTAGTCCTTTGTCATTAGTCATTAGTCATTTGCTTATAACTAATGACTAATGACTCAATCTAATTAGCATTCCAATAATGCTGAGTCGAAAAGCACAAGATACAAATAATCGGTGGGAAGTCTGGTAAATAAATGCTGTATTTAGACGAATTTGCTTAACGCCCATCTGATGAAGGGTACGTCAGCTTTTGTAGCGGGGTGAATCAACAGAATTTCTGGAATTTGTTGCAGAAATGGTAGAAGTGGTCATCTGGAATGGTTGTAAGATTTAGAGACTACGGCAAAAGGCTTTCTGATTTTGAGGAAGAAATTTTAGTTTGCTGCCCACAATGCGATGCCTACGGCGGGCTGCGCCTACGCAGTGCCAAAATATTGACTGTAAACTCTGAACAATCAAGTCCCAGTTCAATCAAAAGAATTACCTGTCAGCACTGTAGCTATACAAAACAACAGCCACAGGATGGGCAACGAAAAGCCGCATTGCTGTTGTGGCAAAACAATTACAAGGCTCAAAGAAATTCTAGTTATGGAATATTAGACCATTTTTTTGGCTTACCTTTGTGGTTACAAACCTCCTGTTGTGGTCAGGTGCTATGGGCGTATAATGAAGCTCATTTGAATTTCTTAGAAAGCTATGTTCAATCAAGGTTGCGAGAACGTTTGCTTGATGACACATTAGGATGGCACAATAGCAGTCTTGCCAGTCGTCTACCCCGATGGATAAAGTTGACGCAGCATCGGGAAAAAGTTTTACAGAAAATTCAACAGTTAAAACAGAGGTTGTAATTAAGGTTTTAATCCTGTTGATGAGCGAATTTATACCACTTTATAGAGAAACAGCGATCGCAATCACTAGCAAAAATCAACAATATGTTATAATTAATAAAACTAAAATTAATTAAAATATAATCAGCATAAAGAGTCATAACTAATAACAATTTCTTAACGACCCAATATAGACAAAATACTTACCAATTATTCAAATAAAAAAAACGATAAAGTTGAAATTCTGGAGAAATGATGTAAGTTGGGAAGAAGAAATTCAAGTATTTTCAAAACATAAAACTAATATTAGTTTTTAGTAAAGGCTTTAGCCATATTTTCAGAGAGAGAGCCGCTTATTAACACGCTTTATTTATTAATGTAGAGTAAGTTATCTAGATAAGTTGCTATTTTTATTGTTTAAAAAGTATATCGTACACAAAATTGCAGCCAATTACAGTCAAGACTAGGCATACTGAAAAGAGAGAGAAAACTTTAGACAACTCCCTGCAAAATCGACGTGAAGGTGATTAAGCAACAATGAGACGTAAACCCACTGGTAGATCGGCTACTACTTCTAAACCCTCTATTTTCCAATCCCCTATGTTTAACCTCTTCACCATTGCAATTATGGGAGGAGTGTTGATTCTGGGAATTGGGATTGGCATTGCTTTTAGTTCTACAACCACGTTAGCCCCATCGAATGTGGCTTCCCGTGAATTTATTGACACCAAAGCACCAAACCCTGAAATTTGTGTGCAGTACGGAGCTAGCGCGATGGTGATGGACGCTAGACTGTTCGTTACTCTCAACCCTTTTAATGTTTATGTTGCCCAGCCGAGTATGCGTCCTGGATGCGTGATCCGACAAAATAACTGGGCGCTTTTAGAGAACCGGAAGCTGGTGACATCCGATCAGGTAAGAGATTGCAAAAATCGTCTGAATACCTTCGGGTTCACAGGTAACTTGGACAGTGGCCAACCTGATATTAGGTGTATATATCAGAATGAAGCTGCTCAAAACTTCTTTACGGCTCAACCAGGAGCAGTTGGAACACCTCAAGAAACGGATAGATTTTAGATTTGGGCATTGGGCATTGGGCATGGGGCATTGAGCAAAACAGTTTCAAGTGCTGAGTTAGAAGTGAGGAATTCTTTTCCTTGTCCCCTTCCTCATCTCCCTTATTCTCCTTGTCTCCCCAATCCCTGCTCCCCTGCGATCGCATTTGCCTTCATCAGATCATTCATGTTCATCACGTATAATGGTCAAACCTAGAGCTTTGTAGGCACTCAACATATTATTAGATACTGTAGGTGCTGTTACTAGGTAAGTCAGGGCATGAATTGACTCCACTAGATAAGGAGCAGCCGTGTCTAATTTTTCTGCTGTCACTAGTCCTACAACCTCAGCCGATCCAGCAATCATAGCTCGTTTGACGTGGGCTTCGTCTAGGTTAGGTACACTAATCCCAACTTCTGGATGTAAACTGCAAACTCCCAACATGCACAAATCTGCACGAATCATCCGTAAAGTCTCAATCGTGACAGTACCCACGTTCACCAAGGCTTTTTTGTAGAGTTGTCCACCTAACATCACAACCTCTATATGGGGATGTTCTGCTAAAGCAACGGCGATTGGCGGGCTATTTGTGATGACTGTTGCGTGCAAATCTAAGGGCAAATGACGGGTTACTTGGAGAGTTGTTGTACCTCCGTCTAAAATCACCACCTGTCCTGTACAAACTAATTTTGCTGCTGTCCGAGCGATCGCTTCCTTTTCTTTTGGCGCTTGCTTTTGGCGATCGGCATAACTGGCGGTGGCTGGAGATTTGAGGAGCGCTCCCCCATGAACGCGTTGCAATAGACCAGTTTCTGCCAGTTCTCGCAAGTCCCGGCGAATCGTATCCTCAGAAACCTTCAGAACAGCACTAAGTTCTGTCGAAAGTACCTTTTTATCACGACGCAGAATTTCTAAGATGAATTGTCGTCGTTCAGCAGTTAGCATAATTAATTTTCCTGAAGATGCGTTTTTGACATTGAAATTGCACGTTTGTGAGTTTATACTTATTGATATGCAAGTTTTTGTACGGTAATCCGTAACTTCAATTGAATTCAAGCGCATTCATGCATAATCGAATGTATTGATTTTGGCATTTGATGAAATCACTCGGAACCATTGTGGTTCCAAGTGGTTGCCTTGAGCTTGGATAATTGTTGCCCAATCAGGGTTTTAACAATTTTTTTGTAGTGCGATCGCGCTTCCCGTCTGTTCAAATTGTTTTTTATTCAATCAATAAACCATGACTATTATTAATACCCAATTTCCGATTGATCTTGGTGCTTACCAATTTTTAGCGCTCAATCCAGCAAATTCCAGCCTTACCGCCCAACAGCGAGAGACTCTCAAAGCGAATATTCAACTCTGCCGAGATGCGATCGTCTTTTTTACAGCAACTGGCGCTGCTAGCGGAGTGGGTGGCCATACTGGTGGGCCTTATGATACAGTGCCAGAGGTGATGATCCTCGATGCCTTTTTCCGGGGAGCATCGGAGCAATTTGTACCGATTTTCTTTGATGAAGCAGGACATCGAGTCGCTACCCAATATCTGATGGCAACGTTGCATGGTGACTTACCTGCCGAGCAACTTTTACATTATCGGCAAGCACATTCCCATTTACCAGGACACCCCGAATTAGGGTTAACTCCTGGTGTGAAATTTAGTTCTGGCCGCCTGGGCCATGTTTGGCCTTACATCAATGGTGTGGCAATGGCGAATCCAGGCAAGGCTGTTTTCTGTCTAGGTTCTGATGGCTCGCAGCAAGAAGGTAACGATGCTGAAGCTGCTCGCTTGGCTGTTGCTCAACATCTCAACGTCAAGCTGATTATTGATGACAATGATGTAACGATCGCTGGACATCCTTCAAAATATTTACCAGGTTTCAGTGTCGCCAAAACTTTAGAAGGGCACGGTTTAAAAGTACTTCAGGGAGACGGCGAAGACTTAGACGATTTATACCGTCGCCTTTGCGAAGCTGTGAATACTCCCGGTGCGATCGCTATTATCAATAAACGCCCGATGTGCCCTGGTATTGAAGGTTTAGAAGGCTCCACTCATGGTCATGATGTAATTCCTGTAGATTTAGCAGTTAAGTATCTAGAATCTCGCGGACAAACTGCGGCTGTCGAATACCTGAAGAGTATTGAGAAACCCAAACAAACATATACATTTCTGGGTTCCAGTGATAAATGGGGCGCTAACCGCAATGTGTTTGGTGAAGCCGTGGTGGGTGTCCTCAGTCGCATGAGTGAGGCGGAGCGTAAAGAAAAAATTAAGGTCATTGATAGTGACTTAGAAGGCTCCTGCGGTTTGAAGAAAATTCACGATACATACCCGGAAATATTTATTCCCTCTGGCATCATGGAGCGGGGTAACTTTTCTGCTGCGGCTGGATTTGGGATGGAGAAGGGCAAGCAAGGTATTTTTGCGACTTTCAGCGCCTTCTTAGAAATGTGTATCTCAGAAATCACAATGGCACGGCTGAACTATTCCAATGTTCTGTGTCACTTTTCCCATGCGGGTATAGATGACATGGCAGATAACACTTGCCATTTCGGTTTGAACAATATGTTTGCCGACAACGGCTTGGATGATGGCTACCAAACGCAGTTGTACTTCCCAGCAGATGTTAATCAAATGACAGCTTGTGTAGAAGCCATATTCTTTGAGCCTGGACTGCGGTTTATTTTCTCCACCCGTTCCAAAGTCCCCAATATTCAGGACAGCAACGGCAATGACTTATTTGGAAGTGGCTACAAATTTGTTCCCGGTAAAGATGAGATTGTACGAGAGGGAACGCAAGGTTATATCATCAGTTTTGGCGATGCTCTCTACCGTTCTCTGGATGCTGTAGAGCGTCTGAAGCAAGAAGGGCTAGACGTTGGTTTGATTAATAAACCAACTTTAAACACCATTGATGAAGAAATAATTACCAAAGTTGGTAACGCTCCTTTTGTCCTTGTAGTAGAAGCTTTCAACCGTAGAACAGGCTTAGGCAGCCGTTTTGGTTCTTGGCTGCTAGAGCGCGGGTTGACTCCCAAATATGCCCATCTTGGAACTCATAAAGAAGGTTGCGGTGGTTTGTGGGAACAGTACCCATATCAAGGTATCGATCCAGTGAGCATTATCAACAAGGTTAAGGAGTTAGTTGGAGGGCAGTAATAGCTAGAAGCACAACATTATTAGGGCATGGCGCATTGGTTCGATTTTCCATGCCCAATGCCCAATTTTTATTTAGTTTTGGGTAAAGGTTGACCAAACTCAATTACCTGGGGATTGGAAGCATTGGGGATTGTTGGAACTGGAAATTCTGACGTACCAGAAGGAGGAATGCTATTTAAGTTACCGGGTTGATTTGGGAAAGAAGGAGGGGGAAGAATCAAAGCAGGTTGTTGAGAGGCTGTATTCGGATTTAGGGGAGGTACGGTGACAAAAGGCTGCCCTGAGTTATTGGTAATTGTTGTGGGCAGGTCATTTGATATAGGCGGAACTGTGAGTAAGGGCGCTTGTAGATTAGTGGTGGTTACGGGTAGGTTACTAGGCGGCTGTGGCTTATACGGTGTTTGAGTTTGTTTCTTGGGTGAAGGTGCAGAGTTTCCTGCTTTCGTGGCAGTAGTTTTACCAGAACTAACGGGACGTAATACCCAGCGAGTGGAGTTTTTTCGGGAAACTGGTTGTAGTTGTACCTGTTTAGGATTAAAAGCAGTCCCTGGCGCTAAATCTAAGACAATGCGTGTGTCATTTGCATTCAGTTGAGAAACGCGAATGCTTTTGATTGCTCCAGAATAATTTTGTTGCGTGGTAACTTTGCCCAACTTGGTATTCGGTAAATCTATAACAAGCCGAGAGGGTTGGGCTAAGTAGAAATAACGGGGAGTTGTGCCTGCTGAAAGGTTAATTTCGAGTCGCTGTGTTTTTGGGGAAAAACGCCAATTATCTAGCTTCGCTACTGGTGTAGCAGCAGTAGTACAAGTTTCAAGGGCGATCGCTGCACAAAAGCCTAATAGACTGATGTTAAATAGCTGCTTGCGCCATTGGCAAAATTGCCTAGTCTTTAGTCCCTGATCCATTCTTTTTATCTGCTCCATAAAACCCATACAATGCGCTCACATTGTTGTTTACTTCGCGCTTTAAATCCCTAGACGCGATTAATCGCGTCTCTACCCCACCCCCAATTCAATTAGCTTTTTCGGGCACAGCAGTAAATTTTAAGGTTTTTGGAATGCCATTTATGCTTAATTGACCTGTCATATTGCCTTTATCCACAAGTTGCATTTGAATTGTGACTGAATTCAGAGGATCGTTTTGAGGGCGAGGAATATTACAAAGGATTGATCTACCAACTTTTCCAGATAAATTTACCTGTTGATTTCTGAAAATGCCTGCCAGAGAGTGCTTTTCGTCAGTATCGGCGTTAGCGTTTGCCGGTAATACAGAGGCATTTAAGTAAATACCCGACTGCTCAATGTTTAACGTTAGAGTATCCGATTTTTCACAGTTCGGCAAATTCTCTGTCAGGGTTAGACGATACCTACCGTTCACTGGCGGAGGAGCCTTAAGATTGTTTTCCCCGTAAACGCTTACAGTTTTAAACAACAGTAGTACTGAAGTTATTGCTACTCCGTAAAAAGCTAAAGATTTGAACTTGAAATGATTCATAATTTCAATTCCTGAATGTTGGCTCTTGGCTACTAACTTCAGGCAGCATAGAGGCAAGGTGAGCAGTAACTTGACTGTAGCGGCGGGTAATCAACAGAGAAGAACGACATTGGATAGCTAGTTGATCTGTATATCTTCCCAAGGTTTGGCGTTCGATACCCCAAGTGCGGCTGGTGCCAGCAATAGTTAAGTCAACACCTTCTGAGGCTTGAATTACAGCTTGGATTGGTTCTGGGGCTTCGACAATTTTAATGTGAATGCGATCGCGTACACTGGTGGGCAACTGCTCCATCATCATGTGCAGTTCGTAACTCAATTCTTCTCTAGTGTGATTTGCTGCTATCTGTAATATTTGCAACATACAAGTCTCACGATTGATTAGCAGTCTTAAAGCTAGTATTAGCGCTAAATCATCATGGATATTTGCAGAATAAGGTACAAGTAAACTCTCTAATCGCTCTTTGCCTTTGTCTACAAATACTGCTACATCTACTGGGGCGGTGGTAAGTATTTGTCCGACTCGTCCACCTAAACGATTACTACTAAAAGCTGGCCGATGCCAGCCTACGAGAATTAAATCAACTTGTTCTAATGTGGCAATCTGTGCTGTTTCGCGGGCAACGTTGCTGGAGATGCGAACGATAGGATGCACACAAGAACGAGTTTCTGACGGTTCAAGAGTATTAATTAATTCTTCTAGTTGCTGGCGGCGCTGGGCGATTAATCGGTCTGCTTCAACTGGGGTACTTTCAAAGGCATAATCTTCTTGAAATTCAATCAGGCTAAGGGGGTTAACAACGGCAGGATATCGGTAATTGAGAGCGACACCAACTGCGGGCTGTGCCAAGGCTACTGCCAACTGTACTAAACCTTTTTGCGTACTTGGATTAGCCACTGGCACCAAAATTCGGAAAGGATGAGGGTAAGTTTCACCTTCAGCAGAGGTATCTATACCTGTTTCTGCTTCCAACTCCGGTTCCACCATATCTAATCGGATCAACTTCTTCGGATATGTCCATTCCAGCAATGGCGAGGTCATGAATGTAGTTACCAATGCCATAATTACCAGCATGGTAAATATTAAAGGGGAAATTACGCCTAACTCTAGACCAATGTTTAGTACTATCAGTTCGGTCAAGCCGCGAGTATTCATTAACCAACCGAGTGCCGAGGCTTCCCGTTTACTAATGCCACTGACACGGGCTGCGACATAAGTGCCAACATATTTGCCTGCGATCGCAACTCCTAAAACTAACGCACACAAAAGCCACAATTCTGGACGGTTGAGCAAACCAATCTGTGTCTTTAAGCCACTGTAGGCAAAAAATATGGGCAGCAAGAATATCAAAACAAAATCTTCGGTTTTTACTGCCAATTCCCGCACTAAATCTTCATTTTTGGGCATTGCTGCTCCCAGTAAAAATGCCCCAAAAATTAAGTGAATACCAATTAGTTCGGTAATTAATGCCGACGCAACCACAGCCATATAAATCCCAGCTAGCAGCAATTGGCTGAGTCGTCCCGCACGAAGGTAGTGTTTGGCAAGGCGTTGCAGGAACCAACGTCCCGCCGTCAACATCAAGCCGATGTAGACGATGCTGGCGATAATTGTGGGTATAGCACCAGCAAAGTCACCAGTTCGAGCAACTGCGATCGCTACTGCCAAGAGACACCAAGCTGTTACATCGTCTACGGCTGCACAAGTTAGCGCCAAGGTTCCTAAACGCGTTCCTTGTAAATTGTTTTCAGTAATGATTCGCGCCAACACTGGAAAGGCAGTAATGGACATTGCCGCCCCCAAAAACAAGGCAAAGGCAGTGAAGGATACACTTGCATTAGAAACTAGGGGATAAAGAATCGCAGCTAGCAATGTTCCCAAGGAAAACGGCACTAAAATGCTGACATGAGAAGTTAAAACAGCTACTTCTAATTGCCCACTGAGATATTTTGGATTTAGTTCTAGCCCAATCAGAAACATGAAAAATATTAGTCCCACCTGAGACAAAACATTTAAAAAAGGAATAGTTTCTGGTGGAAACAAGGTAACTGCTAAATGGGGGGCAACTAAACCAAATAAAGATGGGCCGAGCATAATCCCGGCAACAATCTCACCAATTACCAAAGGTTGCTTAATGGAACGGAATGCTAACCCTACTAACCGTGAAAGTCCAATAATAATCAGTACTTCAACCAGAACGAGAATAACTATGTGCATGGTTTCCTCACAATTAACTATCTGGTTTCTCTAAGATGAATCTTTAAAGGGTCTGAAAATGTCAAGTTCATTAGATACAACCAAGATTAATTTGCCCTTAGTTGTAATGTCAATTACTGAGAGGATGCACTTGAAGAGTTGAAAAATGAATTTTGATGATTTTAGGAGATAAATTTAGAATAACTGCCGAATTGCCAATACAAAAAAATAGATAATTGGGATTGGTTTCGTAGTATTCATTAAAAGCGGGCACAAACAAATTAGCCGTTATAGCTTAGAGTCTAAGCGGATAATTTTACCCAACTACTATGTAATTAATATCAGTTAATTGGTACCTAATTTTATATTTTTCTTTGCTTAAGCAGAAGACTTATCATAGCTTGTACCATGTAATAAAAAGGCAATCAGTGGTGATGCCATGAGTGTAGTAATGACTGCCATAATAACCATTATAGTGAATAAAGTCGGGGTAATTATACCTTGCTCAAGACCAATATTAAGGATGATTAACTCCATCAAACCACGAGCATTCATAAGAGCGCCAATAGTTGCAGATTCACGCCAATTTTCCCCGGCTAACCTTGCAGCCAACATACAAGCAACACCTTTACCAAGAATTGCGATTGCAATAATTAACAGCGTAATTCCCCACAAAGTAGGCGTGTTTACCAATCCAATTTGAGTGTTCAGTCCAGAGAAGACAAAAAATATCGGTAGCAAAAAAGAAGTAGTTAAAAACTCAGTATATTGGCGAATTTGTTGGGCGAATTCTCCGCGTGGTGTTACTGCTCCCAGCACGAAAGCACCGAATATTGCATAGATGCCTGTAATATCGGTAAACCATGCACAAAACATCAAAATTATCAACATCAAAGTCAGGGTTTGTCTGTTCACACCTGCATCGCGTTTTGTCATACGTGTGAACGCTCTCAGTAGAGGTTGACCAAGAAAAATTGCAAACAGCACGTAGCAAATGCCACCACCAATTGCTAATATGGCAATGTTCAGAGAATTTTTCACGCTAGCAAGGACGATCGCCAGCAAACACCAAGCAACCGCATCATCTACCGATGCTGCGCCTAAAGCCAAAGTCCCGAAGCGGGTTTGTGCAAGACCGCGTTCGTAAAGAATGCGAGCTAACATCGGAAATGCTGTAATTGTCATCGACGCACCCAGATACAAAGCGGCTGACCAAGGCATCACTTTTGGTTGAAAGAAATCGCCATTATGATAAAACCAAAAAGATGCGATCGCTCCTAAAATAAAAGGAGTGATGATTCCAGCCGCAGATAGCAGACTTGCACTTTTGATATGATGTTTTAAGAGTTTAGTGTTGAACTCTAAACCAATCAAAAACATATAAATTACTAACCCAATCTGGCTGATAGCATATAAAATCGACATCGATGGATTGGGTATCTTGAGTCCTACAGCAGTGATGATGGGAAGCTTAGGAAAAAGCCATTGCTGAAAATCCGGTGCAATCAATCCCAAGAGTGATGGCCCTAGCATTACACCTGCAATCATTTCGCAAACAACATCGGTTTGACCAAGATAGCGCCGTCCTAAAATTGTGATGATGCGACAAGTGGCTAAAATAACTGTGAGTTGCAAAAATAGCTGAATAACCAGATCAAAATTTGACATTGCACTTCCTTAATATGCGTCTCTGCATTGAAAAATCTTTTCAGACTCCAAAGCTTGTCCTGTTTTTCTCATAGATGACTACATCAGCACAAGTGCTAATTTTAGAAATATTAAGATAGCTGCTTTTAATTTGATAGCAACTACCCTATTGTTCGTAAAAACGGATACAACTTTGTGTCAATACAACATATTACATCCAAACTGAAACCGCCACATACAGCAGATTGCAACTTTATAAGGTACAGATGATTTTAAGGGCACAGTACTGCTGTGCCCCTATCTGTGTACTTCATTTACCTAAAAAACGCTCTATTAGTTAATTTTTACAAACCGATGTATTTGCATAACAATAAAATTTACGCAATAACTCTCTAAAACTCTTATTCCTTCTCTACAAGACCCTATGCAATTTACAACCACTCACCACCCCGAAAACGCCAACGAAGGAAAATAATTCGCATCAGGCTTTGTGAACTAATAAAAACTGCTAGCCACACGATGCTATAGTGCAGTAGAAAAACTGTTAACGGTAATTCTTCTTTCGGTAAAGGTATTGGTAAAAAGCCAAATAGTTTTACTCCACAGAACACAAATACTAATTCCCATATACCAGCTAAGAGTTGATAAGCTGCTGGCCAATCCCTATCCCATCGGGATTTTTGGAGATAGTTATAAAGCACATCCCAACCTAAGCCAAATATGGCTACATAAAGAAGTATCCAAAAATAAACTGAGTTAGCACCAGGGCCAATCAAACCCATTGCAAAAGGCAAAGATACAAGTACACCCACAGTTGCAAGTAATAATAATCGAGTTTGCCAACGACCAAATAAAGTTGGTGTCATAGGAGTGCTGAGTTAGGAGTAATGAGTTAGGAGTAATGAGTTAGGAGTAATGAATAATATAGAGAAATTAGGGTTTTTATAGATAGATTTTGACTCGCTTCATTAAAAAATTAGGAAGATTGTGGTGCTTTTTGCGAAGATGGCAAATATGACAATCTTGGCTAATTTCAAAGCACCAACATATCTATATTAATTAGGATTGTTTAAGATGATAATTAAATTGAGAATGGTAAGCTGCATTGGCAAAGCCTACTGAATGTATCGCATCCCAATTTATCACATCTTCTAACAAAGCTTGATAACCAAGTGTATTGGGATGAAGACCATCTTCACTTAAACGTTTGAGCCGCCAATTTTCACCGCGTTCCATCCATTGCTCAAAAATATCTAAATAGGGAATCTGCCGTTTGCTGCAAGCAAGTCTAGTTGCTTCTTTGTAGCGGTACTGATCGACATGATTATAGTAAAAACAATCTAAAAATGGCATCTTGGCTTCATCTACTGGCACCATGCCCACAAATAACACAGGACAGAGTTGCTGTGCTAAATCTAGCAGAGAAGCAATTTCTTTTTCAAACAATGTAAAATCTGTATAACTGCGGCCGTCGGGACGCGCTAACCGTGCTGAGTCATTCACACCTACTGATAAAATAATCAAGTCGGGGACACGATTTCGCAGTTCACCCCGGTGGCGAAATTCCACTTCTAACCTTTGGGCTACTTGTTGCGTGCGATCGCCTCTTACCCCTAAATTATAAAGAATATGACCGGCACTATCCGGCAACATCCACCATCGCCGTAGTTGCTCGATCCAGCCTCCTTTTTCCGGGTCGCCGAATCCATAAATTAAGCTGTCTCCCAGTGCGACGATCTTCATTGACTGAAAGTGATTTGGTGGTACAGACAGCTGCATTGAGGAAGAAGCTAGAAATGTGTGCATTTAACAACTATATTTTATATCTTTACAAGATTCTATACATTTCTATACCATAGATGGCTATCTTTAGTGTGCAAGCATCTATTTGTTGATATGGTTGCAAGGTTAATATTGCCGTAGTTGAGGGTCTGAAAGCCAAGTATCGAGTTTAGAACTTGAAATAGCCGAGGTATTGCACAAATCATTGATAAGCTGTTATGCAAATAAGATTGCACATCAACTGGTGAGGTTGTCCTTTGTCAATTGTCCTTTGTCCTTGGCAAACAATGACTAATGACTAATGACGGTCTACACGGAAAATATTGCAATATGTAGGCGCGTTAGCTTACTGATGAATATGAAGTTGAGGAAGTGCGAGAAAATTGGCTAGACTAGAGTTTTTACAGCAAAAACGAATCGCCTTAGAAACCCATGACAGTCTCTATCATTCCAACTTTCGAGACTGGCTAGGTAGACAGCAAATAAAACTCATAAAAAATTTCCCTAACCCTCTCAATTTACTAAGAAGATTAGGGACTTAAGAATGGAGCTAAGCGGATTCGAACCGCTGACCCCCTCAATGCCATTGAGGTGCGCTACCAACTGCGCTATAACCCCTTAAAATCCATTATACATAATCACTTAATTTTAGTACCTTGTCAAGCTTTTTATGAAAACTAAATTTTAAATATCTCCTCTACCACTAGACACTTACAACGACACTTGCAACAAGTAGGTCATACAGTGCCC
This sequence comes from Nostoc sp. LEGE 12450, assembly GCF_015206895.1. Classification (GTDB taxonomy): domain Bacteria; phylum Cyanobacteriota; class Cyanobacteriia; order Cyanobacteriales; family Nostocaceae; genus Nostoc. Next base: position 63,347 of record NZ_JADEXU010000017.1, read on the forward strand.
CATCAAGAAGTAAACTACTAACATGGCAGCAGCAGCCAGAGCAACCAATGTACCAGCCAACATGAGAGAAAATTCTTTACTCTCGTAGGCTTTTTCCATTAAGTGCAGCGACCACGCTACCAAAGCTACATCAAAAAGTAAAATAGGAAGCAACATATTTTTTAATATTTGTTAATACTTGTAAAATAATATTAACACCCTTTTTAAGAAGTGTGTCTAACCTCAGATAGATGTCATTAAGGGGTGATCTGTGGGTCAAGATAATGTTCTTACTGGCACATTGCGATCGCGTAAATAATTTTTGATTTCTGCTACGCTTAATTGTCCGTAATGTAATAGCGATGCCAGTAATGCTGCTTCCGCTTTGCCTTCAGTTAGAGCTGTGTAAATATGTTCACAATTACCTGCACCACCAGAAGCAATGACTGGAATTTCTACAGCGCTTGCAATAGCCCGTGTGATCTCGATGTCATATCCGGCTTGGGTTCCATCAGCATCCATACTTGTTATTAGAAGTTCTCCAGCGCCGCGTTTCTCAACTTCCTGTGCCCACAATAGGGCATCTAAGCCTGTATTTTCCCTGCCACCCCGCACATACACATCCCAACCTGGATTTTCCGGGTTATTTCTGCGTCTGGCATCAATAGCAACAACTATGCACTGATTACCAAAGCGATCGCTTGCCCGATTAATCAAGTCGGGATCGCGTACCGCCGCAGAATTAATACTAACCTTATCTGCGCCCGCTCGTAACAAAGCTTTAACATTTTCTAAGGATTGAATGCCACCACCCACAGTTAATGGAATAAAGACCTGTTCGGCAGTCCGGTAGACTACATCTAAAATAGTAGCTCGGTCTTCATGAGTAGCTGTAATATCCAGAAATACTAACTCATCAGCACCGGCTTCGTTGTAAACCTTTGCCAACTCTACCGGATCGCCTGCATCTTGGAGATTTACAAAGTTAACTCCTTTTACAACCCGTCCCGCCTTCACATCTAAGCACGGTAAGATTCTTTTAGATAACATAATAACTTTTGTACTTCTGGGTAATTGACCGGAATTTAAATTTTAAATTGGCGCGGGTATTTCCAAACGAAAATTTTCACGGGTATTGGGATTAGGGGAGAGGTAACAGGTGACAGGTTATAGGGAATAATCTGTACCCTGTAACCTTTACCCTGTACCCCATTCCCTGTAACTGTACCCTGTACCTCATTCCCTGTAACCTTTACCCTGTAACCTCTACCTTGTAAGAATTATGGCGATAATCTCCTCGAAAAAACAGCCTCCAGAACCCAACGGAGAACCAAAGCAGCGTCGGGAGTCGGCGAAAGCGCCATCCACAGAAAATATTTTGAAGCCTGAAGCTGCTATTGATGAACAAGAACAACAGGAAGAAGGTATTCGGCCGCACCGATTTGCCGATTACATTGGACAAAAAGATTTAAAGGATGTGCTAGATATTGCCATCAAAGCAGCCAAGTCTCGTGGTGAGGTGCTGGATCACTTGCTGCTGTATGGGCCGCCAGGATTGGGCAAAACCACAATGGCAATGATTTTAGCATCGGAAATGGGGGTAAATTACAAAATTACCAGTGCGCCAGCCCTAGAACGTCCACGAGATATTGTTGGGCTACTGGTGAACATGAAGCCAGGGGATATTTTATTTGTGGATGAAATTCATCGCCTCTCGCGGATGACGGAAGAAATTCTCTATCCCGCAATGGAAGATTATCGCTTAGATATTACGATTGGTAAGGGTTCCAGCGCTCGCATTAGAAGTTTGCCTCTGTCAAAGTTTACTTTAGTGGGTGCTACAACCCGTGTCGGTGCTTTAACTTCACCACTGCGCGATCGCTTCGGCTTAATTCAAAAACTCCGATTTTACGAAGTTGACGAACTGACTCAAATTGTACTGCGAACCGCTCAATTACTCAAAACCCCAATTACAGAAGATGGTGCCACAGAAATTGCCCGTCGTTCGCGGGGAACGCCACGTATTGCAAATAGGCTACTTAAGCGGGTACGTGATTATGCGGAAGTAAAAATATCTGGGGAGATTAATGAAATCATCGCATCTGAAGCATTGCAACTATTCCAAGTAGATCCTTGCGGTTTAGATTGGACAGATCGCCAGATGCTAAGTGTAATAATTGAACAATTTAACGGCGGGCCAGTAGGTTTAGAAACAATGGCAGCAGCCACAGGTGAGGATACCCAAACAATTGAAGAGGTATACGAACCTTACCTTATGCAAATTGGGTATTTAACTCGGACTCATCGTGGAAGGATGGCGACAAAGGCAGCATATAAGCATTTGGGATTCATGCCACCTAATGAACAGTTGTCATTATTGTAATTATGGGCATGGGGCATAGGGCATTGGGCATTGATACTCGTAGAGTCTTTGAACTCCTTTAATGAGCCTTTGAACTCCATTCCTCTGCTCCATGTTCAATGACAAATGACAAATGACAAATGACAAATGACAAATTAGGTAAACCTAGATGATTAAGTTGATTGGTATTTTTCTCAGTCTGTTACTTGTGTTTGGCTGGGCTACTCCAGTCATGGCACAATCTCAACCGCACATTACTCAAGAACAGTTAAAACAAGGCGATGAGTGGGCAAATCAAGCCTTTACAGCGACGAATCAAGGTGACTTTGCGACGGCTGAAACTTACTGGACAAAGATTATTGAGCAATTTCCCACGAATGCGGGGGCGTGGAGTAACCGGGGAAATTCGCGGGTGAGTCAGAATAAGTTACAAGAAGCGATCGCAGATTATAACAAAGCCATAGAATTAGCACCAAATGTCACCGATCCATATTTAAATCGGGGGGCGGCGTTAGAAGGGATGGGAAAATGGGACGATGCGATCGCAGATTATAATCATGTCTTAGAACTCGATCCTAACGATGCGATGGCATATAACAATCGGGGAAATGCCAAAACAGGTTTAGGAAAATGGGAAGATGCGATCGCAGACTACAAAAAATCTAATGAGATAGCCCCAAATTTTGCCTTCGCCCGTGCGAACTACGCTCTCGCTCTTTATGAAACTGGTCAAAAAGAGCAAGCAATCCGCGAGATGCGAAATATCGCCCGTAAATACTCCAAGTTTGCTGATGTGCGTGCCGCCCTCACAGCTGCATATTGGGTAAATGGAGAACAAGGTGAAGCCGAAAGTAACTGGGTAGCAGCTTATGGACTTGATAGCCGCTACAAAGATATCGACTGGGTAAAAAATATCCGCCGTTGGCCTCCCAGCCTCGTGACAGCTTTGGATAAGTTCTTGAAAATCCAGTAATTTAACAGGTAAATAAAAGGGGAAGCGGAGCAATCGCTCCCACCTGATTCTGAGACTTTTTACACTAAGTTAGTCTCAAGAACTCGCTGATTTTGCTGACGCTTTCCAGTTACCACCATTGGTACACCACCGCCTGGTGCTAACAGGAAGCTTTTCCGAACCGGCAGTACTGGCTTTGTATCAGCTAGTTTCATTTGCCAATCAGATAGTACAGTTGCCAATACCAGTTTCATTTCAAACAGGGCAAATGCCATGCCAATACAGCGACGATTACCACCACCAAAGGGCAAATATTCAGCTGGACTAAATTGGCGTTCTAGAAAACGATCTGGCTGAAACTGTTTTGAATTGGGATATAAATCTTCTCGATGATGGTTCAAATAAATACAAGGAACCAATATTGTACCAGGGTCAAATTTGTAGCCTGCAATTTCTAAAGGTGATTTAACCAATCGATTTAATCCCAACATCGCCACTGGATACAGGCGCATTGTTTCCGAACAAACTGCATTCAAATAAGGTAATCGGAAAATGGCGTTTGGGTCTTTGTTCTCACCCAGGGTATCCAGTTCTTGCATCAGTTTTTCCCAGACTTCAGGCTGATGATGAATCCAGTACAGCGCCCATGCCAAAGAACTGGCTGTAGTTTCATGGCCTGCAACCAACAAAGTCATCAACTCATCACGTAATTCCAAATCTGTCATCGGCTCACCTGCTTCATCACGAGCCGCCATCATTAAAGACAGAATATCACTTCGAGACTCATCAGCAAGCGATCGCCTCTCTTGAATTTCAGCATAGATTAGATCATCCATTTCCTGCCGCAAACGTAGATAACTTCCCCAAGGACTACGAGGCCCTAAATCCTGTCGTAATAATGGGAACATGAGCAGTATTGCCCGTACAATAGGTCTTTTTGGATTCAGGATCGCAATCAGGATTTCTTTGAGTTTTTCATAACGAAGTCCGTCCTTTAGACCAAATACAGCCTTCAAAATCACCTGAAAGGAGATTTCTTGCATGGATGACAAGACTGTAAAGGTTTCTCCGACTGGCCACTCACTAGTTACTTGCTGGGTGATTTCACAGATTAAATCACCATAAGCCTGCATTCTTTCCCCATGTAGAGGAGGTGTCAGCAGTTTACGCTGGCGTTGGTGAGGTTTTCCTTCTAAGGATAGTAAAGAATTTGGCCCCAATAAAGGCGAACCTGAACCTGCCGGTGTACCAGAATCTAACTGTTTTGGATCTGTGGTAAAAATCTGCTGAATCGCTTGAGGATTGCTAATGAAGACTTGAGGAGTAAAAACTGGGCCAATTCGGAGAGTGAACATATCACCATAGCTTTTAGCACAGTCTTCCATGTATTCCAATGGGTTAGTCAGCCATTGATACGTCTGTACCCAAGGGTGAGTTTGAGGGCCGTTAGGCAGTTTATGTGCAGACATTTTTATTTATCTCCCAATAAATTGGAGCAAGATCGTTATCAGCTAGTCATTCATCCACGCATAGCTGGATTAATCTTAGAACACAGATTAAATAGATGAACTCACCAATTCTTGAATCTGCCTAGGGGTTAATTCTTGCACATTACGAAAAACTACAGCTGCTCCTGCTGCTATTAGTGTCTTACTGTATGCATCACTACGCGTTGCTGTTTCCTGGACGTGGGGCGGTAAAACCCCTACACCAATCCAAGGGCGAGAAGAATCTAAACGCCGCGCTTTCTCGACGGTATACATATCTGCTACCGTATCTCCCACATAGACGATCGCTAATTTTTGCTCAATTCCATTTTCTAATTCACGAACTGTAGCGAAAAGTCCAGTGGGGTCAGGTTTTCCTGGTGCATCTTCCATCGCAATCAACACCGGAGATTTCAAACCCAGGCGTTTTTCTAATACATAGTTGGCGGAAGCACGAGTTGCACCGCTAAAAAATCCCCAAGCAATCCCGGCTTCGGTAAGTTCTTCTAAATAGCTAGGTTGTAATAATAAGGGTTCATTACAGATATACCCAGTAAAATTATTTGGATCTGAGCCTCGGTAACGCGATTGAAAAAACGCAACGATCGCATTGTAATCTAGTTGCAGTTGCTCACGGCTCTGTTTTTGGGTTTCAAAGTAGCGGTAAATTAATTCCTGCGATGCTTCCCAATCGTTATTCCACACGCCTTCAGACTTCAGTTGGTCAATATCCAGTGGGGTTGGGCGATATGCTTGGGTAGTAAAATATTCTACGGTATCTGCGATCGCACGGCGATAGGAACCGCTAACATCGCGCACAACGCCATCAATATCGAAAATAACGATCGCTTTTGCAGAAGTTGGTTGAGTCATGGAGTAAGAAGCAAAAGAGTTTTACATCATCATAATGCGCTCATGACTCAGGTAAAAAATCGAGGTCAAGGGCTTGCTCTGGCGTGAAGAGAGATTTTTCTGGGAAGATAGCGATGGCTAATCCAGTTTCAATGACAGCCAGCCGTCTAGCGGTTTGATAGCTTTCGTCAAAAACTTGATCAAAGTAAGGTTTCAAACTCGGACTTTCCTTGAGTGCCTTTTGGACTCGCCTGCGGTGTTCCAAAATTGTGTACTGCCAACTTTTTGAGCGCCTTTCAGTTTGAATTTGGTATTTCAGTAGATGCATCAGCAACACTTCCAGATTGCTCTCCAATGCCCGCTTTTCACTCCTACCCATTGTTTCAATTTCTTCAATTAAATTCTCTAAATCCAGTTCTGTGAGCCGACCTTGCTTGAGGAGTTCTACTGTGGTTTGAATCCACAGGTAAAAGTCTTGCTCATACAAATCTGAATCAGATTTTGTTTGAGATTGGGGCAGTTGAGCAGTCATAAGCATCTTTGTTAGCGCCGACTTACACCTTATGCTAGCCCAATCCAATGACTGTTTGGTCATTTGATAGGGTATTGCGTTAAAATAAGCGATCGCTATCCTAGTTAAGTAATGCCCGGAAATTCCCGGAGGTGTGATTGACCAAGTTTATTTTGAAAATTCTGTGGTTAGATGAAAACGTTGCTCTCGCAGTGGATCAAGTTGTAGGCAAAGGCACCAGTCCTTTGACTAAGTACTTTTTTTGGCCCAGAAATGATGCCTGGGAAGAATTAAAAAAGGAATTAGAATCCAAACATTGGATTACTGACCTGGATCGTGTCGAGTTGCTTAATAAAGCAACAGAAGTGATTAACTACTGGCAAGAGGAAGGTAGAAACCGTCCAATGGCAGAAGCTCAGTTGAAATTTCCAGAAGTTGCCTTCACAGGTAGCGCCTGATATTACAATATTAGCGATGTCTACGACGGGCTACGCCTACGCGCTGTTCTACAAGCTGCCACAGTTTGATAGTCTTGTCTCTGCTGCCACTTGCAATTAATTGTCTAACTTTGCTCACAGCAACAGCAGATACTGAGTCTACATGACCAGAGAGAGTAACAATCTCTTCTGCTGTGCTTACCCTCCAAAGTTTAACTGTTTTGTCGCAACTTGCACTTAGGAGTGTTTCGCCATCGGCAGTAAAAGCCACAGCCACCACAGACCAAGAATGGCCTACAAGTGTGCAAATTAGCTGACCTGTGTTTACCTCCCACAATTTAATAGTGTTATCATCACTACCCGTCGCCAAAATTTGACCATCAGGACTAAAAGCGACAGTCAAAACCGCCCATGCATGACCCGAAAGGGTGCTTAACAAGCTATAGCATGGGCGGTTTTGAATTTCTCTCTGGGAACCTTCTATCTGCCACAAGCGAATTGTTCTGTCATAACTAGCGCTAGCTAAAAGCTGTCCTTGGGGACTAAATGCTACTGAATTTACCTGTAATTGATGTCCGGTTATGGTGCAAATTTCTGTGCCAGTATTGATATCCCAGAGTTTGATTGTCTTATCCCAGCTACCACTAGCGAGAATCTGCCCATCTGGACTGAAAGCAACTGATTTTACGGCGTGTGAGTGTCCCAATAAAATGCAGATTTCTTTTAATGTCTCAACCTGCCACAATTTGATCGTTTTATCGTCGCTAGCAGTTGCCAGAATTTGACCATCTGGACTGAAGGCGACTGATTTTACCGCTTGGGAATGTCCTGATAAGCTAGCTAGGATTTTTTGAGTATTTAAATCCCACAATTTGACGATTTTATCATCACTAGCACTGGCTAAGGTATAGTCGTCAGGACTTATGGCAAGGGCATTCACACTACTCAATGTGCCAGAATGCCCAGTTAAGGTATGCAAGCATCGCCAAGGAGGGTTTGGTAATTTCAAATTTTGAGTTTTACATTCCATACCCATTGCTTGCATAACTTCATTAGCTAATTGAAAGCGGCGGTTAACAGAATTTTGCAGCAGCTTGTCGATAATTTGCGCCAGGCGATCGCTTACCTTGGTAGTAAGATATTGTTGCCAAACCCAACAATCGTTAGCAATATCAAATAAATCAAAGGGAGGAATCTGGGTAAGTAAGTAAATACAAGTTACACCCAAGCTATATAAGTCACTAGCAAAAACGGCTTTTCCCTTGGCTTGTTCTGGTGCAGCGTATTCTGGACTGCCAATACTGATTTCAGATGTTAGCCGATCAATTTCTGTGACGATTTTCGCAGTGCTAAAATCGACTATGACGAAATCCCCCTTCTTGGTAATTGGGGATCTACGGATGATATTTTGGGGTTTAATATCGCGGTGGATGATGTTGCGTAGGCGTAGCCCGCCGCAGGCATCGCTAATAAACTGCAAAACTGGCAAAACATCTTCTAAAAGTTGCCAAATCTGAGTTTCATTAAAAGCACCTTCTTCCTCAACTACCTGAGCCAAATTAGTGCCTGCGATAAACTCCTGCACTAAATAAAAATGCCCGTTGTGCTGAAAATAAGCTAATAAAGCGGGAATTTGCGGATGCTTCCCTAATTCCTCTAGCTGTTGCGCCTTTTGCTGAAAAGTTTTAAATGTCTCGTATTCCTGCGAGATTTCTTGAACAACGCAAGGAATTGGCGGAAACTGACCCTCATCTACAGCGAGAAAGGTTTTACAGAATCCCCCCTTACCAATTGATTTTAGTAAACGATAACGTTCTTGTAAAAACAAAATTTTCTACCAAAATTACAAGGTAGGCAAGATGCCTACCCAAAGTAAAATATAACTATTTTAAATTGCGTTTCTCGTAGGGTAGCAAAGCTGTGCTACCCTACCGAATATTACTTATCCACTGGAAAATTCACAACTATCGGTGGAAGACCATTATCTGTGGTTGGTTGTGTTTGGGTAACTACTGGTTGCGGATGCAAAGGTGTTGGTTTCAATTCACCTTTACCAGTTTGATTCCATAAAATCATGGATAGTAGCCCGTCCACTAAACCGTTATTGCTGCCATTACTACCAACTAAGACATCTGGAATTAAGCGGACATGGCGATCGCCTATAATCTGCATTAATTGCATTGCTGTATAACCTTGGGAACCCAAAGCTTCCACACCAGCGCGGTAGGTTTCAGCTTTAGCATTACCTGTGGCCCGAATACCTTCAGCTTCAGCAATTGATCGGAGTTTTGTCCCCTCGGCTTCACCAGTTGCCTGCTTAATTTGGGCTTGAGCTTTCAGGTCAGCAATATGTACACTCTGCTCTGATTTCACCATTTCTTGCTGGATATCAGCCAGTGCCGTTTCCCGGACAAGCTGCTGCCGTTGAGTTTGCGCCATCTGCTGGACTTCATAAGTCTTACGTTCTTCTTCAGCAATTTTCCGGTCTGTCTGTGTCTGCATTAACGACGCTGGTGGCAGAATATCACCAATGAGGGTGTCGATCGCTTGCACGTCATAAGCCCGCAATGCTGTTTTAATATACTCAGCAGCCTCAGTTTGTCGTTCACTTCGAGCAGTCAGAAAATCTAATACAGTACAGTTTTGGGCTGAGTTACGGAAATAATTGCCGATAGTCGGCTCCAATACATGGTCTACCAGATTTTGCATTGCACCAACGCGAGAAATTACCTTCGGAGCATCTAAAGCACCGACATGGATAATTTGCGCTACTTCCAAATCAAAGGCAAACCCATCACGCGATCGCACTGTCAAGGAAGCTAGTTGAGCATCATAGCTATGACGTTCGGTGCGACCTGACCAGTTTAAGACAATGTTGGTCGTTGGCACTAGTTCCATCTTCATGATTCGGGAATTAATCGGATGCTTACCAGGATATAGCGGTTCGACCCATACACCTTTGTGTCCCTGATTCACCAAATTACCGTGGGTGAAGGCTGCACCACTGACATCTTGATGTGCCTTACCCACGAAGGAAATCACCACACCTACATACCCAATGGGAATTTCTGTCATCGGCACTTGCTCAACCTGGACAAACCAAGGATTCAAGTTCCAAGAACCAGAAAGCAAAGTCTGTTCTTGTAAACCTCGCCGTCCACCCCCATTAATAAATTTCTGACCATTTTGGAAGTTGTCGTGTCCGTCAATTATGGGGCCTGCGAGTTCACCGGCAGAAATTGGTACACCATCTAAGGTAGTGACGATGCCAACTTTGTCTGATGCCAAACTGTACACCCGCAACTGTTCTGGAGCCATGCCATGAGAGCTGGCATTTGATGCCATGATGACTTTAAACAAGGCGGTATTAATCCGGTATGTACCTGCGGTGAGAAAACCCATCTGCCGCCCTTTTTCCCCGCCTTCAGTGAGGAATTTTCGAGCATCTTGGAAATTGTCACAACCCACGATTTTCCCCAAAATCCGCTCTGGTGGGTTGGATGCGCCATCTGCTGCCACAATCAAAGCGATTTCCCCTTGGGGAACGACAATTACTGATTCTTTCTTTACAGAATATTGCCAAGGCCAATAGCCCCAGTGCCAACCAGGAGCTAAAGTATCTGCCTGTAAACCAGCTTCGCCATTGAGGGCAATCAAACTGCCGGCGGGAAGTCCACGCCCGGAAAGGGTAAATTTCCTCACTACAATACCGACTTCACGTTCGCCAATGACTACAAGTCCCCCAAAGAATAGGGGGACGAATATGACGAAACCGCCGACAAGTAGGATGGGAACTAGTACAACAGGATCAATTCCAGCAGTTTGATATTGAGTCCTGCTGATTGGTAACTGAGCAATATTTGGTGTAGTCTGATTTCGTTGGACTAATGCCGAAGTTATTTCTTTTGCAGTAGTTGTTTTAACAGAAGTAGCATTGGCAGAATGAATACCACCAGCGATCGCTAACGTTGCTACGATAGAGGCCGCAAAACGAGCTACCTTATTTTGTTTACGAGTACCAAGCAAAGATGAAAAGCTTTTCATAATTTGTGCCCATTTGGGCAACTAATTAGCTAAGTTAACACTTCAGCATGGCTTGCCTCGATTTCTTAAACTTGACGTAATTTTTTTGAAAAATTAATAAATAGTTTGTAGGTTGGACATTGCCCAACCTACAAAGTTGAAATAGAAAGTTAAATTAGACCAAACCGCCAGCTGCTTGAAACCGAGCGCGGGCGCGTTTGAAAGCTTGATTTGCCTTGATTTGGGCTTGGCGATCGTCTGTTGAAACTTGAGTCAGTCCCGCTTCTGCTTTGTTGTAAGCAGCACGAGCTTCTTCAAGGTTAATTTTGTCGCCACGTTCAGCGCCGTTAACCAGAATTGTCACTTCATTTTCTTCGACTTCGGCAAAGCCACCCAAAAGAGCGATCGCTTCCCAATTCTGATTTTTCGCGGCACGGACTCGCATTACACCAGTATCCAGGGCGGTTAAAAGTGGTGCGTGTCCGGTGAGGATACCTAGTTGACCAGTTGTGCTAGGCAAAACTACTTCTTCTGCTGGAGCATCCCAGACTGTTTTATCTGGGGAAATTACCCGAACGGTTAATGTCATTTGTCTTTTGTCCTTCGTCCTTCGTCCTGTGTCCTTTGTCTTTTGTAATTGCCATTAGTCATTAGCAGTTGAACTAATGACCAATGACCAATGACAAATGACTAATGACTAACCTTTGATTTTTTCAGCTTTAGCGATCGCTTCGTTGATATCGCCAACCAAGTAGAAAGCCTGTTCTGGCAGAGCATCCAACTCACCAGACAGAATTTTTTGGAAGCCTTTGATGGTATCTTCCAACTTCACATACTTACCAGGAGAACCGGTAAATACTTCTGCTACAAAGAATGGCTGAGACAAGAAGCGCTCAACTTTCCGCGCCCGTGCCACGATTAGACGGTCTTCTTCAGACAATTCATCTAAACCGAGAATGGCGATAATGTCTTGGAGTTCTTTGTAACGTTGCAGAGTTGATTGCACCGCCCGCGCAGTATTGTAGTGTTCTTCACCGACAATGTTTGGTTGGAGCATGGTGGAAGTTGAACCAAGGGGGTCAACTGCGGGGTAAATTCCCTTAGCAGCCAAACCGCGAGACAGTACTGTGGTTCCGTCCAAGTGGGCGAAGGTAGTAGCAGGTGCGGGGTCTGTCAGGTCATCCGCAGGTACGTATACTGCTTGAATGGAGGTAATGGAACCCTCTGTAGTCGAGGTAATCCGCTCTTGCAGTTCACCTACGTCGGTTCCCAATGTGGGCTGATATCCTACCGCAGAAGGCATCCGACCCAATAGCGCGGATACTTCCGAACCTGCTTGTACAAACCGGAAGATATTATCAATAAACAGCAGCACGTCCTGCTTGTTCACATCCCGGAAGTACTCTGCTACTGTCAATCCCGAAAGACCAACCCGCATTCTAGCTCCGGGTGGTTCGTTCATTTGACCGTAGACTAGAGCAATTTTTGATTCGTTGAGGTTCTCGTTATTGATAACCCCAGACTCAATCATTTCATTGTAGAGGTCATTACCTTCACGGGTGCGTTCACCCACGCCAGCAAAAACAGATACTCCACCATGCTGGGTAGCGATGTTGTTAATCAACTCCATCATGATTACGGTCTTACCAACACCAGCACCGCCGAATAGACCAATCTTACCGCCGCGTCGATAGGGAGTCAGAAGGTCAACAACTTTAATCCCAGTCTCAAACACCGAAGGTTTGGTTTCCAGGTCGGTGAATTTAGGAGCAGAGCGGTGAATGGGTAAACTTGCCTCAGCATTTACTGGGCCCCTGTTATCCACAGGTTCGCCAAGGACGTTGAAAATCCGGCCCAAAGTGGCTTTACCAACTGGCACGGTAATGGGAGCGCCTGTATCGCTGACTTCAAAACCGCGCACTAAGCCTTCGGTGGAACTCATTGCAACAGTCCGCACCTGGTTGTCGCCCAGCAGTTGCTGTACTTCAACGGTGATGTTGATTTCCTGCCCAGCTTCGTTGGTGCCTTTGATTTTCAAAGCGTTGTAGATTTGTGGCAATTTCCCGCCGGGAAATTTAACGTCTACAACTGGGCCAATGATTTGGGTAATGTAGCCAATGTTTGTTTTTTCTGCGGTTGTGACCATGCTGCGCCTAATGAGTGAAGCTAGATTTCAGATAAGGTCGGAGAAGACATAAGAATAAGAAATGTCACCTTTCACTCTAGCACCGGACGGGGACATAACTCTCTTAGTAATTCCTTAAAAAGCTGTTTGGTGGCTATGGTTGTAGTCCTCATCCTGACTAGATTGACAGAATATGCTCTAGTTTATCCCTAATCTCATTTTTCAGATGCGATCGCCCTAGCTATCTACAATGTAGCGAAAAATGTTACTCTCTTGAATTCACTACGCATTTACACTTATTATATAAAAGCTAGATTTTGATAGCTTTTGCTTAATAAATTAAGGATTCTATTAGCAGTCAACTTGCTGCTTTTGCTTGCGTTTGAATTTAGAGGTGATACCAAAAGCACCCAAACCAAGCAAGCCAATCAAACAAGCTGGTTCAGGAACCGCAGCAGTGTGATATGTTACATTATCCAGCACTGTAGAGCCATTGTACCAATTTACACGAACTTCATCAACCAGCCCTGTATAACCAGATGACAGGAAAGTTGGTGTAGAAGAAGGTGTAAGCGATGCAGATGTTGCCTGTAGTGTTCCTCCATTGTAAAGTGAAAAGCTTGCTGGAAGAAAGAAATCATATCCAGCGATATAACCGCCATCAAAGATTACGGGTGATGCAAAGTAGAATGGAATGCTGCTTGGGCCATTCCACTTGTCATAGTTCCCATAGATTCGGTTCGGAATTGACTCAGGAGTGTATGGGAATTGCTCGAAACCGTAATAAATCCAATTATTATCCCATCGGATTCCACCATAGCCATCCGGTACTAGAAGGTTATCACCTGTTAAATCGTCAAACGTTACGACAGTAGACGCATTGGCACTTGTGGAGATAGCTAAAGCTGACAAAGTACAAGTTGTTAGCGTAAGCGTTGCCTGTAAAACGTGATAAGTCTTCATTAATTAACCTCGTTGTATTTAAATACACACAAATTTGCCTGCAAAATTAAACAAAAATCTCCCTTAGCAGGCGAAGATTTAGCCTTTCGCTGCGATCGCATACACCAGAAGTAATTACTAGTCTATCGGTATATTATTAACTTGATTTCAACTAGGTTGTATAACTACGAGCATTATTGGTAAAGAGAGTTTAAAAAACAAGTATTATTACTGTGATTCACTAAAAATTTATAATACGAGTTTATCTACTTATCAAATAGAAAAATTTTCAAAGCCATCCTCTATAAGGATTTGATGTCGATTTCTGGGCTATTACTAAATTGATATATACACAAGCTTTGTATAAAATTATAGTAATTTCTATGAAATAATGCATATTTGTATTACATCATGTGCTTTGCGTGGGTACAGCCCATCGAAGACATCACCAACACAGCAGTTACAAAATTAGTTAGTAATAGATATATAAAGCTATCCATAAACTACATTTCCAAAACTTCTGAATATCCATAAGATGAAGATAGATACAAAAACAGATTTTAGCCAAGCCGTGATACCTGAGTTGGGCGTACCTGCGGCTTCATCCTCACACTTACACCGAGCAGCAGCTTATGAATTTCTCGTCAGCACGACAATATTTTTACCAAGAGATTCAGCAGGCTGACGAGCATATTGACCTAGCAAAGGCAGCTTTGTATATTGCCCAAGAAGAATATCCCAAGCTAGACCCAGAGGAATATCTCAACGCCCTTGATACAATGGCATGGGAGCTTCAAGAACGCCTACCAAACTCACGATATCCTTTGCGGATAGTTCAAAGTATTAACCAGTACCTATACGATGATTTAAAGTTTTCTGGTAATAAAATTGACTATTACGACCCACGCAACAGTTTTTTCAATGATGTAATTGATCGCCGACTAGGAATTCCTATTACCTTAGCGTTAGTTTACCTAGAGGTTGCCAGACGGATTGATTTCCCGATGGTGGGTGTGGGAATGCCAGGGCATTTCTTGATCCGCCCAGATATTCCAGATATAGAAATTTTTGTGGATGCCTTTAATGGCGGTGAAATAATATTTGCTCAAGATTGCGAGGAACGGCTGTCTCAAATTTATCAGCAACCTGTGACGCTACAACCAGAATTTTTAGCCGTGGTCAGTAATCGGCAATTTTTGGCACGGATGCTGACAAATATAAAATTTATTTACCTCAAACAACAAGAGTTAGAAAAAACGCTGGCAGCAATTGAACGAATTTTGTTGCTGTTTCCTAATGTAACTTTAGAATTGCGCGATCGCGGCTTAATCTCCTATCAACTTGGTAACTACCCCCAAGCCGTAGACGATTTACGACATTATTTAGCAAAAGTTCCTGATGCCCAGGATGCATCAGTAATTCGGCGGCTACTTAAGGAATTGGGGAGGGATTAGGGAATGGGGAATAGGGAATGGGCAAGAGGACTTGGGGACAAGGAGAATTGGGGACAAGGGGAAAGACTTGTTTCAAGTTCTCACCTCTTGTCCCCTTGTC
>NZ_JADEXU010000180.1 GCF_015206895.1 Nostoc sp. LEGE 12450
CAAGGGGACAAGAGGTGAGAACTTGAAACAAGTCTTTCCCCTTGTCCCTAATTCTCCTTGTCCAATTCCCAATTCCCAATTTACTGATTTCCGTCCAGAATTACTGGTATAAGGATGGTATTTGGAGTTAGTTATTAAGATTGCATCGGAGAATTCGATTGCTGACACCTGAACGTGCTAAAAGATTCTTAGCCGTGCGTCAAATCAGGATTGCTTCATCGTAAAAAACTCGTAATTGCACTTTATAACTGATGTAAAGATTTTCTCTGGAACATCTTTACAATCCCAAATCCAATATCCCAAATTGTTATGACAGTTGCTCCAAGTCCCTGTGTTTTGGTGATTGAAACCGATGAGAGCCTAGCAAATCAGCTTGCTTGCGATTTGCAAGAAGCTGGCTATGAATCAATATTGGCTCATGATGCGACCAGTGGTTTGCAATACTGTCGCGATCGCCAACCTGCTTTAATTGTTTTAGACCGGATGCTAGCAGGAGAATCAGGACTCTCATTGTGTAAAAATCTGAGAAGCACTGGTATGCGATCGCCTGTGTTGATTTTAATGGCAAGGGATACCGTCGACGATCGTGTAGCTTGTCTAGAAGCAGGAGCGGATGATTACATCCTCAAACCTTACCGCTCAGAAGACTTTTTGAAGTTAATTCGCCTCTACTTAAAACCCGATGTAGATACTACGGAGCAATTACGCTTTGGGGATCTTATTTTAGACATCGCAAGTCGCCGTGCTATCCACGGCGGTCGGGCAATTGACTTGACAATGAAGGAATTTGAACTATTAAAATTCTTAATGGAACATCCCCGTGAGGTGTTAACCCGCGAACAAATTTTAGAAAATGTTTGGGGTTATGACTTCCTGGGTGAGTCGAATGTTATTGAAGTGTACATCCGCTACCTGCGCCTCAAAATCGAAGATGAAGGTCAAAAGCGCCTAATTCAGACAGTACGCGGCGTAGGGTACGTTTTAAGAGAATCCTAGTAGAGATGGCGAAAGTTTGCCTACCTTAGACAATGAGCTTAAGCCCATTGTCTAGTTAATTGAGCCTGAAAACGGCTGTGTATTACCAAACAAATAAAAGCGTGAGCTTTCTAGCTTAAATTCTGTAAAATTGAAATCTAAATTACAAAATCAAAAATAATTATGAATCGTTGGCTAGGTTTATTCTCAATGTTGCTGAGTGTTTTATTGATGGGCTGTTCTGTGCCAACAACGGCTAAACCTCCAACCCCCACGTCTGATTCTAAACCTCCAACCCCAGCGAGTTTAGGTCAAAAACTACCAATTTCTGCGAAAGCCATTCTTCCCAATGGCACAACTATTCAGCTAGAAGTGGCGAAGACACCACAACAGCAACAAATGGGGTTGATGTATCGACCAGCTTTGCCAGATGACCGAGGAATGCTATTTGGGTTCGCTTCACCACAACCAGTTAGTTTCTGGATGAAAAATGTACCTGTAGCCTTGGATATGGTATTTTTACAGAACGGTGTTGTTAAATATATCCAAGCTGCTGCACCTCCTTGTGCAAGTGAGCCTTGTCCTACTTATGGGCCCAACACACCAATCGATAAGGTAATTGAACTTCGCTCTGGAAGAGCTGCCGAATTGAAGTTGAAAGTGGGCGATATTGTCAAAATTGAGTTTTGAGACTTAGCTACTTTTCAAGGATGAAGATTTGGATAGTTGCTCTGTTCAGAGCGTATACTACCTAAATGTATGTTTTTTTTGTAAAAAATGTCACGTGTTGTAGCAAAAAGTCATCTGTAGCGCTACTATTTAAAAACTGTGGTAATAATGTAAAATTCTACTGTCTCCAACCTGAAATCGCGAACTTGAGGTTTGGTTGCAAAAATATTCCCTTCGGCGTAAGTGTAAATAGTCGCCAATAAGAGAGTATAGGTTATGAAATCTTTGTTACTACTTATGTAATTAAATAAAGTACACAAGTAAACAAGATGGAGTCATTGAATTAAGTAAAAATGCTGCTTGATAATTGAGCAGATGACAAGCCTCTCTTAAAGGCAAATCAAAAAAAACTGTGCTGGGGTGTATAGCCAATAACGGCATAGTGACAGATGAAATACTGGCTACTGGCTACCGAGCAATGGTGAACTCATATATGACAATACATTCTGCACAAGGAGGTGAGATTCAAATGTCACCATCAAAATATTCTCGACTGATTCATTTTTTGCAAGAAGATTTGGCAATTTCCACGGCATCGCTGGCGGTTGCACTGCGCCATCGGGAGCAAGACCCAGGCCCTTTGGCAATGATTCTTTGGCAGTATGGTTTGATTACTCTAGAACAGTTAGAACAAATTTATGATTGGCTGGAGACGGCATAATTTATGTATGCCAATTTTGAGTTTTGGATTAAAAGTCTCTATCAAAAGGCTGTTACCGGAATCTCAAACAAGACTATTTATGCAAATCCTGGATCGTACTAAGTTGCCAAAGTTAGTATTGTTTGGTGTTAAAAAAGCAGTGTGACTGTCTCTGAAGCAAATAATACTATCTAGGGCAAGTTGGTATCATTTAAGAGAATAAAAGTATGTCACATCAACTCTACCTTTTACAAAGGTTGATATATAGGTTTATTAACTCTGGTGGATTCCCGATATTTATATACAACAAACCAAAAGAGCGAGTTAAATTATCAACTCGCTCTTTTGATTTAGTGCTGAGTAATTAGGATTGACTAAATACTTTAACTGCTGCTGCTATACCAGATCCAGGGGTGAAATCTTCGTACCCAAGTTCTGTTAGGGTAACTTCTAAGGATGCTATACAGCTAAGAATATCGCGATCGCTCACAAAGCCCAAGTGACCAATGCGGAAAATCTTATTACTCAAATGGTCTTGACCACCTGCTAGGGCAATATCAAAGCGTTTTTTCATCAATGACCGAATCTTATCCGATTCAATTCCCTGTGGTGCTACAGCCGTAATCGCCGGACTAGCGGAACTATCTGCTGCAAATAGGGGTAAATTCAACCCTTGAATGGCGGCGCGGGTAGCATTTTTCAGCCGTTCATGTCGAGCAAATATTGACTCTAATCCTTCCTCTTTCATGATTCGCAACGTGGTGTGTAACGCTACGATCAAGTTCACGGGTGGAGTAAATGGTGTTGTATTTTTGGCTGTGGCTTTGCGATATTTGCCCAAGTCCAAATAATATTTTGGTAGCTTCGCAGTTTTGTAAGCTTCCCATGCCTTGGGGCTGACAGAGACAAAACCCAATCCCGGCGGAATCATATAACCTTTTTGAGAACCGGAGGCGACTATATCCAAACCCCAAACATCCACGGGGAGATTGAACGCGCCCAAGCTAGTGACGGCATCAACGATAATTAAAGCTTCACCGTGTTCTTTGACGTGGCGGTTGATGCTTTCTAGGTCATTCAACACACCCGTCGAGGTTTCACTGTGGGTAATGATTACAGCTTTAATTTGCTTTTGGGTATCTGCTTGGAGTTTTTCAGCAAATACTGCGGGGTCTAAGCGTTTTCCCCATTCCACCTTAACTTCTTCTACATTCAAACCGTAGGCTTGGCCAACTTCTACCCAGCGTTCGCCAAATTTACCATTAGAGCCAACTAAAATGCGATCGCCTGGAGAGAGAAAATTAATTATTCCAGCTTCTACAGCACCCGTACCACTGACATTCAGTGTCAGCACATCACTTTGAGTTTGGTGCAACCACTTCAGGTTTTCCGTCACCTCTGCCAATATATTGCTAAATTCACTGGTACGGTGCCCAATCGGATGCTTGGCTAATGCCAGTAAAGCAGCTTCTGGCACCGGCGTTGGGCCTGGAATCATTAGCATCAGCTTATCGTTCATGTGTCTATCCTAAAAGTCAAATAAAAGTCAAAATTGTGGGAAATTGGTTTAGTCTGGTAGCAAATTTTAGATATTCATCTACAAATTACACTCAGATCGCCACCAGTCTTGTTGTATATTTTCCAAATCCATAGGAAAAGTATCGTGGAGTTTAATGATCGGTCAGCTTGACCTTTGCAATTTATACGAGACTCTAACTCAAATAAAACCTCTGTTCCAGGCAATTTTACCATACACTTAGACACCAGGTTAAGGCGTGTGCTAGTAGGGGAGTAGCTAAAATAGCTGGGGCTGAAGCGTCCCCATTTAAGCTCTCATAATTTTAGGTATAAATATTATAAATTCTTAAATCTTCCCCATCATCGGACTGAGTTGTTTTGATATAAATATGCGAAATCGATTTAAATATCGTGGAAATCGTGGGTGAAAAAGCTGTGTTTTGCTTCAACGAAGGAAGTAACCGCCTACACTATGCGCAAGAGTTAGATGTCATCGTTTGCTAAGAGATAAAAGATACCTAACCAAAGGTTTTCAATCTGCTTGAGTAGAAGATTTGTTCTTCGGTTGCCATTCTCTAAAGAATACCTCTATCTATTGAAAAGGTGATGATTTATTGCAGTCTAAATCGCTTTCATGCGGGTATATAAGCCATCTCAGGTTTACTTGATGGCGATTTTTCACTGATACTTTCTAGTTTATTTGCTGTTAAATTTGAGATATTTATACTGCTAATTGCTGCACATTTTGAAGCTTTACTCAGAGGCAGGCGATGCCTATGCCTACGCTAATCAACTATAAGTTTTTATACTATACTTACAAACTTGCTACAATTGTGCTTAGTTTCGTTAGTTACCATTCATGGTGAGTCGTTTTTAACTAGTGTTCAGTTCATAAACTGTCACTCACCAGATCCCCGGTTTTCTTGTAAAAGAGATATTCTTAGTTAGTGCAAGGAGTGATACCATTTCACCAAATGTTTGTCACAAGTTATCCCCGCAATACTCCCTGATAAGGGGGTGTTGCAGATTTCAAATGTTGCATCAAACAAGTGAGTTGGTATAAGCTTTTACGGGGAAGCGCTTGAGTGAGCAAAACTCTCAAGCGCTTTTTCGTGTATAAATAAAACAGTTTAACTCTTTGAACGATAATACAGATGTTTTGAAATACACATATACTAGAGAAAAAACTACTGTTTCAATACTTCTTGAAACAGATTTTTGATGGTTTTAACATCTGTGCATTCCATCAAAATCTTTTTAAGTGACTAGACGTACCACACGAATTAGTTTTCCTTACAACGCTTGTTCTGCTGTCACAGCCTCATCTATCCGTGATGCAAACTGTCCCCAATTACGATTGTTCGTACAAACAATAATACCGAAGTGGTTAGAATCACGACGATGCAAACGGATAAAATCAACTCTGTTGATAGTTAATATCGAGCGTTCTTGACTTATAGCAAATGCTAGCACTTCCTCATCAGGTATACCTTGGTCTGCATTTTCTGCTTCTTGAACTGTCAAAAATCATGCCCTAAAGCGCGTAATAATTCCACAACTGGAAATGGAAACTGCTCATCTGCGTAAAACCTTGCCATCGACTAGGCTACCTCATTACGCTCAATTGCCAATTCGATTTCATCAAGATGAGCTTCTGCGTATACCCAAGCATTGGCTAAATCTGTAGCTGTAATAGTTGAATAGCTCGTCAAAAAGTCAGCATCACTATATCCAAGACGGCTAGCTTCCACAAGTACCCAGACAGGAATACGAGTTTTAGCGATACGAGCCTCTCCACCACAGACTCTGGGAGTTTTCTCAATTCCTTGCCAATTGTTGCCGAGGCTTTGAGCAAGTAACTGTATAGCCTGCAATTTTTCACGCTTGTCTGAGGGCAAGAAGTTGTTGTTCTAACTCTTTGAGTGTCACGGATGTAAATCCTTTGATGTTTTGGAAGTCTTGAGCAACTCGTGTAGCCTACAGGGAATAGAAATTTCAGGTTTTCAGTGAATAAGTCCTAAGGATATCTCTTCCCTCTACTTTTAGCTGACTACAAAATTCACTAACTTGCCAGGCACTACAATTACCTTTTTAATCTCTTTGCCTTCGATGTAACGCTGGGCAATTTCTGATTCACGGGCGTATTTCTCCAACGCTGCTTTATCTGCTTGTGCTGGTACTTGAATCGCGCCGCGAGTTTTACCCATAACTTGAATTACTAAAGTAATTTCATCAGCTACCAAAGCAACAGGGTCAAATGACGGCCAAGTTTGAGTGTGAACTGAATTACTTTCACCCAATAAATGCCACAATTCATCAGCAATGTGTGGTGCAAAGGGTGCAAGTAACATTACCAAAGTCCGAATACCTTCTGCATAAATTGGTGAATTTTTGTCGGCATCACTTAGGGCATTACTCAACTTCATCAATTCGGAAATAGCTGTGTTGAACTGATATTCGTCTTCCAAATCTTCCGTCACCGCTTGAATAGCCGTATGAATCGCCCGCCGCAATTCCTTTTCTGCCTTAGTTAAATCAGATTGGGCTTGCTTACGGGATACCCCAGCAGCAACATAATCTGTCACCAAACGCCAAACCCGATTTAAAAAGCGGAATTGTCCTTCCACATCGGCTTCATCCCATTCCAGGTCTTTTTCTGGTGGCGCTTTGAATAAGATGAACATCCGCGCTGTGTCTATACCATATTTGGAAATTACATCTTCTGGTGCGACACCGTTACCCTTGGACTTAGACATAGTGGCGTAGAGACGTTGCAAAGGTTCGCCTGTCTGAGGGTCGCGGGGGTCAGCAGAATTTACTAGATTAGAAGGAATCCATTTCTCTTTACCGCCCTTATTGGGATTTAGGTAAGTTAAGCCCTGTACCATCCCTTGAGTTAACAGACGTTGGAAGGGTTCATCAAAATTCAGTAACCCTCTATCCCGCAAAACCTTAGTAAAGAACCGCGAATACAACAAATGTAAAATTGCGTGTTCAATACCACCTACATACTGATTCACTGGCATCCAGTCATTAACTTTACTGGAATCGAAAACCTGTTGTTCATTTTTAGCGTCAGGGAAGCGCAAGAAATACCACGAGGAATCAATAAAAGTATCCATCGTGTCAGTTTCCCGCTTCGCTGGAGTGCCGCAAGTTGGACAAGGCACATTTACCCAGCTTTCCAACTGAGTTAAAGGTGAACCACCACGTCCAGTAAATTCCACCTCTTCTGGCAACTGGACTGGCAAATCTTTGTCAGGTACTGGCACTATTCCGCAGTTGGGACAGTGAATTACAGGTATCGGTGCGCCCCAATAACGCTGCCGGGAAATTAACCAATCCCGCAAGCGATATTGCACCCGCACTTTACCAAAACCTTGTTTTTCGGCGTATTCAATTATGGCTTGTTTAGCATCTGTGGAAGCTATACCCGTAAAAGCCCCAGAATTAATTAAAATTCCTGGTTCAGTGTATGCCTGCTTATAGTCAACTTCGACAAGTTGTGTGACTCCATCAATCTCTGATGTTGGAGTTAAGTCAAAACCTGCAACATCATCTTGGGAAGCGATAACAAAATTAATTGGTAAATCGTAATTTTTAGCAAACTTAAAATCCCGGACATCGTGTGCTGGTACACCCATCACTGCCCCAGTACCATACTCATACAGTACATAGTCAGCAATCCAAATAGGCACTTCTTCCCCTGTAAACGGGTTAATTGCCACCCCACCGGTGGGGATACCCCGCTTAGGTTTGTCTTCAGAAGTACGTTCCAACTCACTTTGATTAGAAACCTCTTTAATAAAGACTTCTACCGCCGCTTGTTGTTCTTTTGTGGTAACACGATTTGTTAAGGGATGTTCTGGTGCTAATACTAAATAACTGACACCATAAACGGTATCTGGGCGCGTGGTATACACGGCAATTTTTTCATCTATCCCGATAATGGGAAATTCTAAATAAGCGCCTGTGGATTTACCAATCCAGTTTGCCTGCATCAATTTGACCCGTTCCGGCCAACCTGTCAACTTATCCAAGTCATTGAGTAATTCTTCGGCGTAGTCAGTAATCTTAAAAAACCACTGCCGTAACAATTTGCGCTCAACTATTGCGCCACTGCGCCAGGAACGTCCTTCGTTATCAACTTGTTCATTTGCTAATACAGTTTGGTCAATGGGGTCCCAGTTTACGGCTGCTTCTTTTTGGTAAGCTAAACCTGCTTGCAAAAACTGCAAGAAAATCCATTGCGTCCACTTGTAATAATCTGGTGAACAAGTAGCTAATTCACATTCCCAATCAATTGATAAACCAAGACGCTGTAATTGCTGCCGCATCTGGGCAATATTCTGATAAGTCCACTTTGCTGGCGGTACACCACGGTCAATAGCGGCATTTTCTGCTGGCAAGCCAAAGGCATCCCAACCCATTGGGTGTATTACCCGATACCCTTGCATTCGCTTGAGACGGGCAATCACGTCAGTAATGGTATAATTACGGACGTGACCCATGTGTAGGCTGCCCGATGGATAAGGAAACATGGATAAAGCGTAGAATTTTGGCTTGTTGCTAGCTGTAGGTGTCTTATCTAAACCAAGTTCTAACCATGTTTTCTGCCATTTGTCCTCAATCGCTGCTGGGTTATATCGGGAATCCACCAAAAAATTCTCCTAATGGGTCTGTCTAGGTTAACCTGCTATGTCAACCTGTTAGGTTAACCTATATTGTAGGTCAACTAATCACAGATTTATATAATTGAGTATCAGCCAAATTATGCCTGAACTGCTAGTGTTTCAGGTATGGCAAGAGTCATTTTACGAAGGTTTAGATGGTTGAATCAAATATAGAATTTTCTGATTTGGTGCGGGTTTTTGTGTACGGCACACTTAAACCAGGTGAAGCTAACTATAAAAAATACTGTGCTGGCAAAGTAGTTGATGTCAAAAAAGCTTTTGTAGAAGGTAAATTGTTTGCTCTGCCAATGGGCTACCCAGCAATGACGCTTGGAAATAGTAAAGTTTACGGGTATTTACTATCTTTTCCCAACCCAAGAATTTTAAATGAGCTAGATGTGCTGGAAAATTACCAGCCCTCTAGACAACCAGCAGAAAATCTCTATAATCGGCAAATTATCGAGGTTTATGAACCACAGTCGCTCTCTTTGGGTTGGGCTTTGGTTTATTTAATGACTCTAGAGCAAGTCGAGCAATTAGGAGGATTCCTCCAATCTGACGGTTGGTGGAGTGGCTGTGGTTTAACCGCAAAGTACAGTTAGGGTCTGTGAACTGCTAACTTTGCGATTAGTTAATGTCTTGTTTGGAGTCGTGGCGTTGTGGCTGTACCGGATAGATTGGATTTTTTGGAGATGCTACTGCTGCTTTAGGAATTTCAATAACTGGATTATTTAGTCCCACCATCAAAGGGGAAGGTGGAATTATAGACGCTGAGGATGTTTGAATCGGTTCTTTTTGTGGCCGTTGCGCCAGTTGCGGCACATTCAAACCACCAGGTACTAAGCTAGATACTGCACCGATTACGCAAGCAGCAACAGCTGCACCTCCCGCCATCCAGTTTAAACGGGAACGGCGGCGCAAACGTGTGAATACTTGCTGAACTGTTGCTTCTGGTGACTCTTGGGCTGTGGGCACTGGGAGAGTCCGCAAGCCTTGGCGCAGCTTTAACAGTCGGGCATACAAGCATTGAACCGAGGCATCATTTGCCAGCCATTCTTCTACTTGCCTGCGTTCGGGGGCTGTGACTTCACCATCGAGGTAAGCACTCAATAACTCGAAGCGATCGCGCTTCACCATATCCATAAGACCCGTTGATTCATTGGTATGCTTGGCCATTCCATCTGACAAATCTTGAGGAAGTTGCAAAGAAGAACGGTCGTAAAACTGAGAATCAGTAGTCATCTTAACATTATTACCAATTCATACACGGGTAAACTGGGCGGGAATTTCGGGAAAATTAGCCATTTTTCCTTCTTAGGACGGAAGCGATCTACGTTTTTGGAGGTAATTCTTAATCTATGCTTAAATTCTGTCATTGGGCAGAGGCAAGATACTGTAAATTAGGAGTCTAGATAATTCTGCAAGTGAGCTTGCAGCCTCGATCTAGCTCTGGCTATTCTTGACTTCACAGTTCCTAAAGAAACTCCAGTGATTTCAGCAATTTCTTCATAAGCCATGCCCTCGATTTCTCTCAGGACAATGGTAGTACGAAAGACTTCTGGTAAATCCGCGATCGCTTCCCGCAATTGCTCGTAAAATTCTCTAGTTGTCAGTTCTTCTTCAGGCCCGGGAGTATCGCCAGCGATTTCCCAATCCATCTCACCGTCCTCTAACGAGCGGGGAGCATCCAGTGATAAAGGGCTAACAACCCGCTTGCGTTTCCGTAACTCATCGTAAAACAAGTTGGTGGCAATGCGGCTTAACCAGCCCCGAAATTTAGCAGGCTCTTGTAATCGGTTAATATTCCGATACACTCGAATCCAAACTTCTTGAGCTAAATCGGCTCTGTCAGACCAATCTGGAGCTAGGTGGTAGAGAACTCTATCAACTTGACTTTGATAGCGGCGTAATAGTTCTGAAAACGCAACACGATCTGGCCGCAGTCCCGCTTGACAGCGCAAAATTAAATCGTGGTTAGGGAGTTTGTCAACTTGCACTGATGCTTCTGGATACTTTGCATCAACCGTTGACCAGGATACAGTAATCGACTGACTCATAGATCGTACTGGCTCTAAATCATCCCTATCTATTAGACCTGCTAATGGGACAGAAGTTCCATGCTAAGGTGACGGATTTATGACTGGAACACGGAAGCAGACAATTTTGGATACATTTATAGCAATAAGGTGAGCCACTTTTTCCTTATACTGCTTGCATAGTTGCCCTTACAACCATCAACTCAAAAAAGCGCAGCAATATGCACATTTTAGTACTTTTAGCAACTGGGTATATACGCTTGATAAAAATAATTAAATCTGGTTATTAAGGATGAAGAGAAAAATTTTGTAATTCTACCTTCTTGATACCTTTAAAATTCAGGTAATAATTTCTGGGAGTTGGGTTGCTGTGGTTACTATAATGGTGATTTATTTTTTTGATTTTGTTACCAGAATAGTTGCTGATTGTTCTAGTTGTGACCCGTAGATAGCACCAGAGTTATGTTGCTCTGGTACACGAACTTGAAAAAATAAATTGAGGGAAAATGTAATTGTGACTGCTAGCAATAGTTTTTCAAACATGGTTTTTCTCCCACCGACACCACTAATCATTGATTGCTACATTGCAAAAGTTCCGCCAGAAAGTTTAAGTATTGGCTTACAACCCCCAGAACTTTGGAGGAATGAGGTTGGTCACTTGAAGTTTTGCTGCTGGGACAATTTGCATAGTCTTAGTTTGCCCAGAGGTGTTGGCAGATTTATAACGGAAATGATAAGTATTGATAAATTTTTGATAATCGGATGATGAACACATCCAATTTCTCGGCTGGATATGTCAGGGATAAACAATAGGCGATGGCAATGGTAAGAAACGAATCTGTAGGGCGGATGGTAATGTTGCTCTGTTTTGGCACAGCATTTTTATCTTTAGCTGTCCATTGGCGCATTACTACGGCACAACGGCAGTTTGATAAGTCTGCATCTACTGCGATGCGGCGAGATTCTACCCTAACCAATCCAAAGGGAAGCCGCTCAGAGGGAGTCTACAAGAATCTGTCACAAGTGAGTTTAGGGGAAATTGCGCTGGGTGCTTCTGTGCCACCTGCTGAAGTTGCCCAAGGCTCAAGTGTTCAGAGGGCGGTTACACCAAAGTCCTCTGCTATTAAGCCTCGAACTAAGTCGAAAATAATTAAGAAGAATGTAGCTAAAGCAACGACTCACAAGGCTTCTATACTCAAATATTCTGCCATTAAGTCTGAAACTAAGTCGAAAATAATTAAGAAGAATGTAGCTAAAGCAACGACTCGCAAGGCTTCTACACCAAAATCTTCTACTGTTAAGCCTCAAACTCAGCCGAAAACAATTAGAAATAATGTAGCTCAAGCAACTGAACTACCAATCAAGATGCAGCTGGTGGCGCAAGCCGAAAGAAAAAATCCAGTTGCGGATAGTTGGCCAAAAGGTTTATGGTCTAAGGCTTCAGCCCAACAAGCACCATCTGCATCTGATAGGCTGGCAGATGGCAAGGCGCAAGTGGTGGTTGATTTAAGCGATCGCCGCACTTACGTATATGCAGGAGATGAAGTAATAGCTAGCTACCCAATCGCTGTAGGTAAGAAAGGTTGGGAAACGCCCACAGGTTCTTTCCAGGTGATCCACATGCGACATTATCCAATCTGGCGTCACCCAATTACAGGCAAAGTATTTCAGGCTGGTACAGATAGTCCCTTGGGAGACAGATGGATTGGTTTTTGGTCAGATGGACGCAATGAAATTGGCTTTCATGGTACGCCGGAAATTGACCTGGTAGGAACGGCTGTATCCCACGGTTGTTTAAGAATGCGTAATTCTGATGTCAGAATGCTTTATGAGCAAGTGAGTATAGGGACAACAGTACTAGTACGTAATTAATTTAAGAGTCATTAGTCCTTTGTCCTTTGTCTAAAACAAATGACAAATGACAAATGACCAATGACTATTGAAATTATAATTTTTGCTCAAAATTAGGTGCGTATGTCTGAAGTAAGGCACTAACTTGGCGTACAACCTCATTACCCGTGTTTTTGCCCAAGGCTTGCCGTTCTGGGAAGAAATTGGGTCGATCTAGGTAACGATTAATCGCTTCACTTACTTGCTGAGAAATTAATTCTTGCAGTTCTGCTTGAGCCGTTTGGCGCTGGAAGCTAGCACCCTCTTCTGTAGTAGCATACAAAGGTGGTAGTCGATTGAGAGCATAAGCAGCAATATCTCCGACATCTAGAGAACTTTCGCTAGTGGCTTCAATTTCTGCGACTCTGGCGATCGCCTCTGTCAGCACCAATTCTTCCATGACGTTAATGAATTGTTTGCGAGGTACCGCCACTACCTCACCAGTCAATAGCGCTCCCATGAGCCGATCCAGCGCCATATACTCTTCAATTGAGAGTTCCGAGGCGTTATCACAGATTCTACCGACTTCTGCTTCCATTGCTGGTGTTAAATAACCATCCTGGAGAGCTTGTTCTACAATTTTTTCGATACTCATAACACTTATCATCATTTATGTTAGCCAAGCAAGGTAGGGACGGTATCAATCCAATTGATTTTGCTTAATCTTCAGCAAAAAAAACACAAATTATGCACAGACGCGATTAATTCCGCCTCTACTAATTAACGACCTTAGTTCGCCAAGGTGTTGGATCAACAGATTGTCCGTTGACATACAGACCCCAGTGCAAATGTGGCCCCGTGGCAGCACCTGTTGAACCAACTGCGCCAATTACTTGACCAGCTTTTACAAGATCACCTTCTTTAACGTTAATACGACTCAGGTGCATGAAAATACTGGTGACTCCTTGACCGTGGTCAATGCCAACTACGTTACCGTGTATCCGAAACCCTTGGGATACCCTACCTACCAAAGCAACTCGCCCAGGGGCTGGAGCAATTACCGGAGACCCGGCAGCACCAGCGTAGTCAAGACCACGATGATAGTAGTCCTTTGCAAATGTACCATTATAGTAGCGACGTACACCATAGTTTGTACTCATCCGCCCTGCATTTGGCTTCAAAAATACCCCATTCCAATACTTTTCTGGTGTTTGTAGTGCCTTGAAAGCCGCTACACGCTTAAGTTCATATTCTGTGGCATCCACTCCGGCTTTGCCAGGTGGCAAAGTAATACGTTGTACGGCGAATTTTCGATTAAGCACATTCACAGCTAAGTTTTGTACTTGCCCATCCCCTGTAACTTTAAGTGTTCTAGTTCCAGATTTTTCAAGTGGAGTTGTGGGAACAAAAGCCCGATACTGATTGGGGGCAATTTGAAAGGCTGGGTATGTATTATTACCAGTCGCTACTGTTAGATTTGTACCATTCTCAGGATTATCTAGATTAATCTCTACCGACAGTGTATCCCCTAATTTAGGACTAGTTGGAGTTACCTTTACTTGTAAAGCATCTACAGGCAATGCCAAGGTGATAGGGAGAACAGCAAATATTCCCTTCAACACATTTATTGCAAAGCGATTGGCTGTCAAACTTTTGACATCAAAACCGAGCAACTTCTTGTTTGAACTACTAGCACTATTCTCAATAATCATAGAGCTACAAAAATTCCTTGCTTGTGTTGGAAAATAGACTAGCTTATTTTTACTCGTGTTTCCTCTTTGACGTAGATGTTTTTGAAACCCTCCAGAGATTTATAAACATCAGAGTTACATCAGGTAGGAAATAAGAGAGAATGATTTGTGACTGTAATTTAGTTAGTTGGTATTAACTCTATGTATTATTATGTATTACATTGACATCGGTAATGATATTAAAATCTAACTAGATTGAAGCAAAGACTCTATAGTGATTTGCCAAGGTATCATTTATTAGACAACAAAATAAAGCCATTGTAATTATACCCATTACATAATACTTGAAGAAAATCTTAGAATCAACTGGACACTTGTTCAACTGAACACTCGTACTAGATTGTAAAGTTAAAATTAGTATAAGTAAATGGCGTAACCCATGTAAAGCAAGGGCAAAGTATTACAAATAACCAGATTAAATCGAGGCAAAGTTTCGATTTAGTAAGTTATGGAGCATTTAATTTGCAAAAGCAGATAGGCAAGATGCCTACCCTACAATAATTTTTAGCAAAATATAGTGTAAATTATAGAATTTTTAATTTATCTAATTCTTAATCGCCGTTTATACACTAATAACAGATATAGGAATCCGCTTTTCTTTTTTAAGTTACTTGCGTGGGAAGGCAAGAGGCAATAGGTAGGAGACAAGAAGGCTTTTTGAGTTATACGAAGTTTTTTCAAAAATTAAATATGAGCCCTATATTATTATTGTTGATATAAGGTATAAGACAACAGTGATTTTACTTAAAATTTTCTGATTTCGATTTCTGAGCTTGAGGAATGAAAGCTGATTAACTTTAGGTTGAGAGTGTCAATTCTGACTTGAGCTTACCATCTTCCATGTCAACGATGCGATCGGCAATGTCAAGGATGCGGTTGTCATGAGTAACCATCAAGATGGTACAGCTTTGTTCTTTTGCCAGTTTTTGCATAAGATTGACTATATCTCGACCCGATTGACTGTCAAGGGCGGCAGTTGGTTCATCTGCTAGGATTATTTGAGGATGACTAACTAAGGCGCGAGCGATCGCTACTCGTTGCTTTTGTCCTCCAGATAGTTTTTCAGGATAGTAATGTAAATGATTTCCTAATCCTACCTGCTCTAACATCTGGGCTGACCTAGCTAGCATATTTTTTAACCCAAGATATTTGTGCAATTCCAAAGCCATTTTGACGTTTTGGAGTGCCGTTAAACTCCCATGTAAGTTATGTGCTTGGAAAATATAACCGTTATGCCGTCGCGCTTGTACTAATTGTTCAGCACTAGCACCACAAAGTTCTCGTCCCAACACCTGCAAACTACCAGATTGAGCAGAACGCAATCCACCAACTAAGGTCAGCAAGGTAGTCTTTCCAGAACCAGAGGGCCCGGTCATAATAATAATTTCACCGGCATTAATCTCTAAGTTGATATTAGATAAAACTTGCTTGCGGAGGGAACTGTTACCAAAGTGGTGGTCGAGATTTTTAATAGAGATCACAGGTTGACTAGTCATAAATGGCTCGATTACTGGTAACAATTGTCATTGGTCATTTGTCCTTTGTCTTTTGCAAATGACAAATGACAAATTTAGAACATATCAGCAGGATCGGTGGCTTGAAGTTTGCGGGTGGCGATCGCACCGGAAATTGTACACATAATGATAGTCAGCACTAATACCTGCAATGCCCGAATCGCAGTCATGTACATGGGTAAATTTGTAGCACTGCGAGTCAGTTGGTAAAGTGCTAAAGACACTCCCAATCCGGGGAGGAAGCCCAGTGCTGCCAATATCAACGATTCTTCAAGCACCACACCCAACAGGTAGTAATTGCGATATCCCATTGCTTTAAAGGTGGCGTATTCCCGAACATGGGCATTAACATCGGTGGAAAGGACTTGATAGACGATAATCACGCCCACCACAAAGCCCATTGATACACCCAGGCTGAAAATAAAGCCAATTGGGGAATTTGTTCTCCAAAAGTTGTTCTCAAATTCAATAAATTCGGCGTGGGTTAAGACTTTGACATCATCTCTCAGGTAGGCTTTCAAGCTTGCGGCCACTTTTTTCGGGTCATAGCCTGGTTTTACCTGAATCAAACCTAGACTGATGCTACTTGACTGTCGCCCAGAAAATAGCCGCAAAAAGTTTTGATCGCTGGTAATCAGATTGCCATCAGAACCAAAGGAAGCCCCGACTTGAAATAAGCCACTAATGGTAATTGTGCGCCGTTCTATTTCGGTGGTTAGGGTTTTCCCTTGATCAATTTGAGCGATCGCTTTTTGATAATCTCCTCTTGCACCACGATCAAACAAAACGGTATCTGGTAGCTTAATTGCCTGCAATTGTTGGTTAACATCAGGTAAGTCAAAGGCTGGCTTATCTGGATTGAAGCCAATAACTAACACCCCCGCCTCACGATGTGTTTGAGGATTTTTCCAGATTGTGTTATTGAAATACATCGGTTCTGCCGACTTCACCCCTGGTATATCCATTGCTTGGTAAAGTCGCCGACGAGAAAATGTAGACAAGCTTGGCAGGTTACGGGCTTGGGGACTGGTTAAAACAATATCTGCTTGCAAACTGCGATGTAGTCTGGTGTTACTGTCATACAGCGCAGTCTGAAAGCCCAGCTGCATGAACATGAGAAGATCCGCAAAAGCAATACCTGACAAAGCCACCAAGAGGCGGCTTTTTTCATGGTTCAGTTGCAGCCATCCTAGAGGGGTTCGCCGTCGCAGTTGTTTGATCAATCCCATTATTAAGAGGCAGGGGGCAGGGGACAGGGG
>NZ_JADEXU010000181.1 GCF_015206895.1 Nostoc sp. LEGE 12450
CTGCCTCCCCTGCTCCCCTCATACCCAGTCCCCAGTCACAGAGGATGATAGAAAGAAAGCGTTAATAGTGTAGCGATCGCTTTAATTTTAAAGCTACACCTAAAGCACCAAGGGCTAATACACCCAAAACATTAGTTGATTCAGGAACGGCGGTGTAATAAGATGCGACTCTAATAGGCCCATCTTTATCTGTTTGCTCTGCTGGTATTGGTGGAATGATTCCAGCACCGGGTGCTAGATTTGGTAGGGTAGCGAAGGGATTGTAAAACAGGCTTCCGTTTCGGATTACGCCACCCCTAAAAGTGATAGTGCTGCCACTGATGGTAATGTCTGTAAAAATATCTTTTAGATCGGGGTTATTAGACAAACCAATCTTTCCATCTCCATTTACATCTCCCCACTCTACAGGCTCATTATCAAATGCTGGAGTCGAATCGGGATTAGTATAGGACAGCGTTTTTAAATCAAAGACTAAGCTTTCGATATCGTATCCGGTGTTATTTAGAAAGTTATTAGCTACATCTGGAACACCATATTCTATTACTTGTCCCGGTTGAAAATCTGTAAGGATTCTTGGCTTTTTCGTGTTGAATATATCTTCATTCACTTCCGTTACAATGGGTTCTACGAAAATAACGGCTCTCGCTGGTGTCAAAGACAAAAAACTAATTCCTGCTGCTCCTAGAAGAGACAAGGCTATTTTGGTTACGGTTGTAGTCATATTTCTGTCCTCTTCATATTGATTGAGAGAATGCTATATTGCGTGAGTTAAATCAAACAGCAAAACCTCACTTTTGAACTGCTATCTATTTGCTAGATAAATAGCGGTTAATGTGTGTCTGCTCAGTGAGTTTACATATACTCATAGGTTGATTTATAAAGCAATTCTTGTAATGCTCTATCACAATAACTAGTAATTTCACCCAATCTTTATCAAAAATCTAAATTAGAACTTATTGATTGACAAATTAGACAATATGTGGAATATAAATACAAAAATCTCTGCAACACAATAAATAGTAGTGGCGTACATCTGTACGCCACTACCGAAATACTTAGTTTTATGTAACTTATATGCTCATTAGCTTATAAGTTTTTTGGTAAACCCATGCAACCTGCTTAACACTGGCTTCGCCCAATTTCCACCTAGCAAATCGTGTAACATAGTATAAAAGCAGGGGATGATAAACAGTGTCAGCACTGTTGCCAAAGATAAGCCCGAAAACACCACTACACCTAATGGTTGGAGAAATTCTGAACCTTCCCCAATTCCTAACGCTAGGGGAAACATACCTAAAACAGTGGTAATAGTTGTCATTAATACTGGTCTTAGACGTTGAGGTGCAGCTTTCAAAATGGCAGTTTTCCGGTCAACTTTTTCCCGTTCTAGAATTTGATTGGCCAATTCCACCATAATGATGGCGTTATTGACCACAATACCTACCAGCAAAACTGCACCCACAATCACTGTCGCCCCAATTGCAGTTTTGGTAATGTAAAGCCCGAAAATTCCCCCAGCTAATGCCAAGGGAATTGTAAACATAATTACTAGCGGGTCAATCAGAGAATTGTATTGCACCGCCATCACTACAAAGACTAGAAAGGCAGCTAATCCACCTAAAAGTTGCAATGAACTTTGTAGCTGCTGATTAGATTCAGAGGCTGCACTGGGTAAGATGGTAATTCCTTCAGGTAAATCTATACTATTTAGTACCGTACTCACCTGTTCTAGGGCACTACTAAGGCTAGCTCCCTCAGTTAAGTTGCCAGCAATTAATAAAACCTGACGCTGGTTAATTCGCTGAACTTCTCCAGGCGCTTGAGCTTCGGCAATTTTGGCAACATCGCTCAAGCGGACTTGGCGATTGTTATCCACAAATAAAGGCAACCTTTCTAATTGAGAAGGTAATTGCACTGATGCTTCATTCAACTTTACTCGGACATCAACTAAACGGTTGCCGCGTTGCAACTGAGTTGGAACACTGCCTTCGATCGCAGTTTGAATTGTCTCACCTATTTGTGTAGCAGTTAGCCCTAAAGCCGAAACCCTTTCCCAGTCAGGAAGAATCTGTATTTCTGGTTGGCGATCGTCAGCATCGGGACGAAATCTCGCTAAGGTGGCTTGTTCTTCTAAAGCCG
The DNA here is from genome assembly GCF_015206895.1 of Nostoc sp. LEGE 12450. GTDB lineage: Bacteria > Cyanobacteriota > Cyanobacteriia > Cyanobacteriales > Nostocaceae > Nostoc. The sequence goes on from NZ_JADEXU010000181.1 coordinate 2,140, forward strand.
TTAGTACCTGACGACCAGCTTCTTCTAAATTATTTACGTCATTTCCCTGAATTATCACGTCAACATCAGCACCACGGACAGGAGAATTGCTGAGAATCAAACCCCGCACTTGACCGGGGGTAAGGCGCAGGCGAATTCCTGCTAAATTTAGCTTGTTTAACTCTTGGGTAACTCGTTCTACATAAGCTTGCACGTTAGTACCCGTTTTCAGGGTAATATTGCTGGAAGCTCGTAGGGCATTAGCATTGGTAGTGTTGCCAAACAGAGAGCCACCAATTGTAGAGAAAACATATTCCGTTTCTGGCTGTTTGCGGATAATCTCATCTACCGCAACCATTACTTTTTGGTTGGTTTCTAAAGGTGTACCAGGAGGAAACTGAGCATTTAAGTTAGCTTGTCCGGTGTTGATGCGGGGGAGAATTTCTTGGGGAATTTGGGGAGCCATCCATAAACTAGCGCCGCCGAAAAAGATAATAGCGATCGCTACTGTAACTAACCGCCAGCGTAATATCCCACTTAGAAAACTGCTATATGCCCTGGTAGAATCATCAAAACGGTTATTAAACTGCCGCAATAGCCAAAATCTGCTCAAACCGCTAGAAAACTTCCATGACAATAAGCGGGATGCAAGCATTGGTACAACGGTAACAGCAATTAAAATTGAAGCTGCTACGGAAAAGGTGATGGTGAGAATTAACTCATTAAATAGTAATGCGATAAAACCGCCAATCAGCAGAAATGGTAATACTGCTACCAAGTTCGTACTAGTGGAAGCAACCAAAGCTGATTCTACTTCTTGGCTACTTTTTTCTGCTTGAGAAATTAGTTGCTGGGAATTCAAGCGGCTTTTATTATCCTTACCGGGAGTCATCCCAGCACCCTCGGCAATATTCTCCAACATGACGATGGAGTTATCGACCACAATACCTACACCCAGCGCTAGACCACCCAAACTAAAAACGTTGAGAGATAAGCCAAATAGCCCCATTAAGATGATGGCAGCTAGACTTGCTAGGGGGATGGCGAGGACGATGATGAAAGTTTGCCGCAGAGAACCAAGAAATAGAAGAACTGCGATCGCTGCTAGTGCAGTACCAATCAATCCAGAACTAGTAACATTCGAGATCGAGTTGCGAATAAACCGCGACTCATCCAAGGTTGGTGTCAGAACTGTCCCTTCAGGAATTAGACCAGACTTCCGAAGTTCTTCTAAGCGTTTTTTCACACCTTCAACAACGTTGATGGTATTAGCATCTGGCTGCTTCTGGATGCTGACTTTTACAGCTTGTTGCCCGTTGAGTAAGACGTACACCCTTTGCTGTTCTGAGCCATCAATGACTTCGGCAAAGTCGCGCAAATAGACGCGGCGCTTGGGAGTAGTGGAAGCTGGGAGAGATGAGGTAGTGGAAGAGGTTGGGGAAGTGGGGGAAGAGACTTCAAAAGAAAGATTGCTGATTTCATTGGCATTTTGGAACCGCCCGACGGTACGGGTTAATGGTTCAGCATTCTGCCCTAAAATCCGACCGCCAGAAATATCTATGTTGCGATCTCTGAGTTCATCTAAGATATCGGTCAAACCTACACCCAAAGCTTGCAAACGATCTAAATCTATATTGACCCTAACTTCTTCTAGAACTCCGCCCGATATGTCTACCCCTGCAACTCCGGGTACAACACTCAGTTCGCGGGCTAATTCTTCTTCAGCAAAAACGCGCAAATCCACGCCTTCGAGGGAGGGTGAAGTTAATGCCAATTCGTAAACGGGTAACTGGGAAGGATCGACTTTAAATAAGCGTGGTTCTTCGATGGTTTCTGGTAATGTGCTTCTAGCTCTGTTAAAAGCAGCCGTAGCATCGTTTAAAGCTTGGTCAATATTGCCACCTGGCTGAAAATACAGATCCAAATTTATCTGTCCCTCACGAGTTTGGGAAAAAATTTGAATCACGCCCTCAGTAGCACTAAAGGCTTCTTCTAGTGGTCTTGTGACTTCATCAACTGCTACCTCTGGGGATATTCCAGGAGCTTGTATTCGTACACCAATCCGAGGGTAGGTAATTGATGGTAGTAAATCTACTGGTAATTTGACGACAAAAAAGACACCCATCACTATTACTGCCAGCGTCAGCATCAGTGTCCCGATGTGTTGGCGGATTGATATGGCACTGATACTAAATCCGCCACCGTTTTTTACTTGCTGCATGACTGTGGTCTGACTCCAATTACAAATACAAAATAAAAACTCAAAACGTCATTTTTCACTTTGAATTTTTCATTTTGAATTCCCCGTAGGGGCTACCTCTGCTGTTTCAGAAATAATCGATAAACGTACAGCGTCTCCATCTTTTAAGGGTTGACCACTGCGAACAACATAGCGTTCTCCCGATCGCAAGCCAGATAAAATTTCCACTTTGCCATCGGCTCTTTTTCCTAATGTCACAGCACGCGCTGCCACTTTCGTGCCGTCTGTTTCTCTCACCACAAATAGCGTCCCAGCAGGGTTTTCTCTCCCGGCAGTATTAGCTGCGTTGGACTGGGGAGAGGACTGTTGGTTCTTACCTGTAGTCTTGGAGTTGTTGCTCCCTGCTTGTTTCTGAATAGCTGTTTGCGGTACGACTACACGCTGTTGAGTCTGGTTTTCAAAGTTGACTCGTGCCAGCAGCCCACTGCCAATCTTGCCTTGAGCATTGGGAATCACTACCTCTACAGGTATTAAGCGAGCCGTAGCATCGGCAGCTGGAGAAATGCGCGTAACTCTCCCAATTAATGTTTCCTTGGGAAAGGCATCTAAGCGCACTTGTACAGACTGTCCAACCTGAATTTGTGCCAGTTCTAATTCGGAAACTTGCACAACGACTTTGACACGGTTAAAATCGCCAATTTTTACGACTTCATTACCTGCTTGCAGAAGATTGCCTGGTTCTGTCACTTTTTCTGTAACTATGCCAGTGATGGGGGATGTCAGCCGAGCGTAAGACCTACGTTCTTTAGTTTGGGCAACCAATGCCTGTTGGGCCAATACTCTACCTTGAGCAGCAGCGACGGCTTGCTGTTCTGTACGGACTTGCTCTTGGGCTGCCCGCAGTGCCTGAGCTGCTGTTTTGGCCTGGGTACGGGCTTGTTGGGCAGTTTGTTCAGCGATCGCTCCGGCTTTAAACAACTTCTGTTGCCGTTCTGAATCTGCCTGAGCTTGTACCACTTCTAGCCGCGCCCGTTCAACGTCAGCACGGGCATTGCTTACTTGATTGTTTGCCCTGGCTACTTCTGATTTCAGGGCTGCTAATTCTGCTTCTGCTTGCTTTAATTCAGTCGAAAGTATGGCATCATCTAACTGCCCGACGTTTTGCCCAAGCTTAACTCTATCGCCCACATCAAGGTTCAAGGCTAACAAGCGACCTTCTACCTGCGATCGCAATGATACGATGCGGAAGGGTGTTGTATTACCTGTATATTCTGGTGATTTTTGCAGCAAATCAGTTCGAGCGATCGCCACATCTACAGGTGTTACACGACTACCTTCCTTATTACCAGGACTCTGAGATTGTGCATCTGCTGATTCTTTGGGCGACGAACCGCAACTCGCCGTCAGCAATCCTATAGCTACCAAACAGGAAATTAATAAACTTCTTACAGAAGTGGAGGAAAAAAAGGAATTTTCCCCTTTCACTTTGCCACCTGTTACACAAGTACTGTTTGCAAGAAGTCTACTTTTGAAATCTGCGATCGCCACCTCAGTTTTTACAACTGAATCTAACTGGATAATTATTAGTTGGTTAGCGACTACGGGATCTTTTCTTTTCACCTGTTTGTGCGGCTTATTTTTTTCCAAAATCATCTGTTTTTCTCCTATTGGGGAGCTTTTGGGGTTAAACAGCCGTGTTTTACCAAGTAATTTTGAGAGATATCATTAACAAAAAACGGCGAGAATGAAGAATAAGCTGTATGACAGTAATTTTTGAATTAAAAACTACTGTTTTCCCACAAAAGTCCAAAACTTCTCACCGTTCTACTTCTTACGCAGAGGTAGATAATCTTCTTGCAGTTAACAAATTATAAACTTTAGTATAAATATTTGTCATTTTTCTGGAATCTACCCAGAGGAGAAACCTCGCTTTTTCCAAGGATATGAAGCTTTTTTGCGGAATATCATAATTTGGGCAGTATTACAATAATTACCCTTGTTTTTACTTAGCGAACTCATTCTACTATAACCAGCAGACCTTACAGGTGTTATTTGTTTGTTAAGAATATTAAAGATTTATTACTTAATTGTGTCTATAATGTAATAGAAAACACTATTTCTTCTTACCCCCTTGCCTAATATGGCAAGAAATAGGGCGACAAGTACTATAGCAACCAATACGGTTCGGTTAAAGGGGAAAGGGAAAAGGTTTTGAATACATCCTTTACCCTTTACCCCTTACCCTTTCCCCAGACCACAAGGAAAGTGAAAAATGCTTATCCGAACCGTATTGCTATAGCAACAACAGGTAAGAATGAACTTTTTTGCCAGAAATATATTTGTATTAGGTGAGGAAGATAAGGCGTGACATCTCTGTTCAAAATTGCACCAACCACTGATGAATCCCAGATTTCCGAATTTTTCCAGGAATCAACAGGTAAATGGCGATCGCAACGACGCTACTACACCCTACCAAAGGGAGAAACTAAGGAGATCGAGAGTATAGTTACGATCAATTTTTTAGAGCAGGGCTGTGATGAATTGCAAAACCTAGCTCAGATGCACGATTTACCTGATACAGAGAGTTTAATGTGTGGTGCAGCAGTTGTCTGGGAAAGTACGGATGTGCTAAAGGCCAAGAAAGAATCGCAAGGTTCAACAATATTTGGAGTGATGGGAAATACCTTGTATCGCGATCGCGGTTTTGCCATATCCAAACCAGTCACCGCCCAGTATTATTTCTCCAACCCGAAAACACTGTGTTTGCGAACTGAATACAACGGTTCAGTGTTTGAAGAAGAGTTAAAGCTAATTGGCAGTAAATACCGCACCAGGCAGACTATTATCTCTCGTGCTGGTGAACAGTTGATGATTGGTCAGTATTTAGAAAATAGAATAGAGAATTAGTTTATCGGGTGCGGCTGACTATAGTCTCACCCGTTTTGGAACTACCTACCACCTAGCTATCAACTTGCAATATAACTTTTTATAACAGTTTTTTAAACTTTCCCCCAGAAAGTTAGTCGCCATGTAAAAATGGAAAGTGAAATGAGAATTAATTCGGCGACAGTGTTTGATTTTAGTATTGACAGGCTTTTCCCTTTTGGTATTACAGACTTCTCTCCGAAATCTAAATCTCTACAAACTTATGATTTTGGAGACATTTAATGTCAATTTACGTTGGTAACCTCTCCTATGAAGTTACACAAGATGCGCTGAGTACTGTTTTTGCAGAATATGGTTCTGTAAAGCGCGTTCAGCTACCTACTGACCGTGAAACAGGCCGTTTACGCGGTTTTGCTTTCGTGGAAATGAGTTCAGAAGATGAAGAAACCAAAGCCATTGAATCCCTTGATGGTGCTGAATGGATGGGTCGTGACCTTAAAGTGAATAAGGCCAAGCCCAGAGAAGACAGAGGTGGCGGTGGTTCTTTCGGTGGTAATCGTGGCGGTGGTGGCGGTGGCTACAACCGTGGCGGTGGCGGTGGTCGCTACTAAAGATTAAGCGAAAATTATTTAGTTTAATCTAGAAAAGGCTCAGGCAGAAATGCTTGAGCCTTTTTTTATTACGGTTCAGTTAGCCATAAAAACCTCAACCCAACCTATTGCTGGAGTTGATTCTACCTTTGATAAGACGGCTTGCGATGCAACGAGATTATTATGCTGTTTCGCCGTTTGCAGCTTGTGGCATCGACTCAATCAACGCCCTTAACACTTTATTGACCGATTCTGGTGTAGTGAAAACCTGGGCCACATCTTCATCTAAGACCACAACTGTTAATTGTTGCATTCCACTACCGGCAGCGAAGCGATTAGGCTTTGCTTTTTGATAATCGAAGCGACACTCAGCCTGAAGCTCGTCGTCAAAATTTTGCGATTGTTCAAAAGGTGTTTCGTTCATAATCTTCACGTTCCTTTCGAGTAGCTATGCAGACGTGAATGTAAGTACAGTAAAGAATTTCGCGCCAAGCTTGGTTTACCACCAGAACCGATGAAGTAGAGGTGAGGGAGTGAGGGAGAAGAATTAATAACTAATGCCCCATGCTCCATGCCCCATTCCCAATTAATAATGAGTTGCCGACTTGCGATGATGCACGGCTGTGATGCCATCATTATCTAACAATTTGCCATTCTCGACAGTGGCATAAACTAGCCAATGGTCGCCAGATTCCATCCGGTTTTGTACAGAACATTCCAGATATGCCAAGGCATCTGCAAGTATGGGAGAACCGTTTTCAGCTTCTTGGGCGGCGACATCGGCAAATCGGTCTTGTCCTGGGCCAAAAGGTTTGAGGAAATGCTTCATCAATCCCAAGTGATTCCCTTCTTTAAGAATATTAAGGACAAATTTGTTTCCTGTGTGCGTCAGTGTTTCTACTGCGCGGTCTTTAGCGACAGCTATGGTTAAACCAGGCGGACTAAAGCTAGCTTGAGACACCCAAGAGGCTAACATGGCACTGGAGCGATCGCCTTCTTTGGCAGTTAGAACGCACAGAGAACCAACAATACGACCAACTGCTTGTTCTACAGTAGTAGCGGGTTGACTTGGCGATCGCACTTTTCTAGCTTTCTTTAGTGCTTGGGCAAAGTCGGTTCCAGCTTCTTCACACAATTGTAAGGTGGCATCGTCGGGTTTAAATTTTACGCGGATGGTGTCAAAACCAAACCGATAGCCAGCATCTTTTAATTTCCCTTCAATTAAATCAACTGCTTCCCCACTCCAACCAAAGGAACCAAAAACACCAGCGAGTTTGTTGTTAGTCGCGGTGGATAGCACAATTCCTAAAGCTGTTTGCACGGGTGTAGGTGCATGACCACCGAGAGTTGGAGAACCGATGATGAAACCACCGGCTTTTTCCACAGCCGCCCGGATTTCTTCTGGTTCAGTAAATTCGCAGTTAATCGATTCTACAGCGACACCGGCTTTGGTGATGCCACGAGCGATCGCTTGGGCTAATGTTGCCGTATTTCCATAAGCTGACGCATAAATTAACGCCACTGTCAAGTCAGCAGAAGTTTGCTGTTGACTCCATTCTCGATAAGATTTGGTAAGTTCGATTAAGCCATAGCGCACCAAAGGCCCGTGTCCAGTGGCATACATTCTCACGGGAAAATCGGCTAGTTTCTCCAGCGCTGTTTCAACTTGACGGGCGTGGGGAGCCATGAGGCAATCAAAATAATAGCGCCGATCTTCGTTATAGACTTCCCAGCCTTCATCAAATACCTGATCTCCACAAACGTGCGCCCCGAATAACTTATCTGTATAGAGAATTTCTGTTTGCGGATCGTAGGTGCAAAGTTGATCTGCATAGCGGGGATTGGGGGTGGGAATAAATTGTAAATTATGCCCGTTACCCAAATCTAGGGTTTCTTCACCCCGCATAACAAGAATTTGCAAATCTTGATTTTCCAGCGCCCCACGCAAATTTATCGCTCCTGGATTAGAACAAACAAAGGTGATTTGTGGAGCAATTGCTAATAAAGCTTTTAAAGTTGCAGCCCGGTTAGGGTTGACGTGTCCCAAAATTACATAATCTAAATCTTCAAGGTGGAAACGCTGCTGCAACGCTTCTAAATAAATTTCTGTAAACGTTTCCCCTGGAGGGTCAATGATGGCGTTTTTATCGCTTTCAATTAAATAAGAATTAGCAGTTGTACCCTTGGCAAGGGCATATTCAATTTCAAATCTGAGCCTTGACCAACTGCGCGATCGCAGTATTCTTGTATCTGTCGCTATTGGATAAACTTGAACATCACGGGGTTTATTTTTTGACATGGCTTTATTGGGGATTGGGGATTGGGTACTGGTGATTGGGTGCTGTAGAACTAGTTACCACTAAACGGTATAAGGGGCAATAGGGATTATTGAGATTGGGTATTTGAAAACTTTTTCCCAGTCTTTAGTCCCTAGTCCCCAATCCCTAGTCCCTAATAATGATTTCCAACTTTGCGGTGATGCACAGCTGTTAAAGCATCTGGCTTAGAAACCCGTCCGGCGTAGACATTGCTGTATACTGCCCAGTGGTCGCCGCAATCCATTCTACTGACGACTTCGCACTCCATGTAGGCGAGGGCATCGTTAAGAATAGGCGCACCATTTTCGGCTGGCTGGGTTCTCACCCCTTCAAAACGATCGGCACCAGGGGCGAACCGCTTCAAAAAGTGCTTCATGAGTGGTTGGAAATTGCCTTCTTCTAAAATGTTGAGAACAAAGCGATCGCCTACTTGCATGAGTGATTCAATCGCCCGATCTTTGGCTACTGCAATGGAAAATCCCAAGGGTTTGAAGCTGGCTTGAGCAACCCAGGAGGCTAACATCGCACTGGATACATCGCCTTTTTTAGCAGTGATGATATATAGTCCACCGCTAAGTCTACCTAATGCTTTATCTAAGTCAGCACCAAGAGATTTCATCGCTTTGATGCTGCGATCGCGTGTTACCCATTGAGCTAAGTCTGTACCCGCTTCTTCACACAGCTTGTAGGTATTTTCTGTAGGTGTTTGTTTAATCCGAATCGCTGGAAAAACTGTTATCAAACCCAAATTGCGGAATTTACTCAGCAAAGGATCTATCGGCTCATCATCGCCACCGCCGGTTTCAAAGACACCGATCGCTTGCTTTTCTTTGGCAGATCCTAAAATTGTGCTGAGTGCAGATTGGATGCTCGCAGCGCCAGAAGCCGGAGGTAGACCAACGATTAGCCCAGCACAACGGCTAACTAATTCCCGCAGTTCTTGTAAATCGACTTCAGATCCCAAATCGACAATTTCCACGGCGACACCAGTTTTCCCGATGCCGTTGGCAATTGCTTGCACGAGGCGATCGCTATAACCGTATTCGGAAACGTAAAATATCCCAATTACCGTTTCTGGCTTGGCTTGGGTTTGACTCCAAGTGCGGTAACGTCCAACTAGTTCCTCAACATTGTGAGATAATAATGGCCCGTGTCCTGTGGCAATCATATCAATGGTTTTAAGTTCCCCCATCCGTTTCAGGGCAGACAAAACCGACCGTGCATTTGGCCCCATTAAGCAATCGTAGTAGTAATGAAAGTCTTCCTCGATCGCTGCCAAGTCTTCATCAAAGGTGCTATCTGAGCAATAGTGCAGCCCAAAAGCGTCGCAGGTGTAGAGAGTTTTGGTTTTGTGGTCGAAGCTGAAAATGGTATCTGGCCAATGTAAATTTGGGGCAATCACAAATTCAAATTCATGCCCATTGCCCAAATCCAAGCGATCGCCATTTTTCACAATCCGCCGCTTAAATGGCTGATGTACGAAATCCTCAAGAAACTGAATCGCCACCTTAGAACCGACAACAGTTATTTCTGGAGCCATAAGCAGCAAGTCTTTAACTAAACCGCTATGGTCTGGCTCAGTATGGCTGATAATCAAATAATCAATATCTGTTGGCTTAATTAGTCCGGTAAGCGTATCGAAGTATAGTTGACGAAACTTTTCGTGGGAGGTATCAACTAAGGCAGTCTGTTCGCCACGGATGAGAAACGAGTTATAAGTAGTACCGTTTTGCAAACCAAACTCAATATCGAAGCGATCGCGATCCCAGTCTAAAGAGCGAATTGCCGTCGTCTCTTGAGCGATTTCTACAGTCTGTATGGTGAGCCGTTTTTCAATTTTTTCGGTGAGCGCTACCATAACTCCCTCCTTGACACAATGAGTATTTGTTCCTCTTCTTTTATTGTGACACGTGATGAATGTTAATTTTTATTAAAAAATCTATGGCTGACTTAAAAAAGTTAAAAATGTGAAACCGCAGAAGTATAGAGAGGAAATTTGGCTAGCGTTGGAAATTGGGAACTCTCGGCTACATTGGGCGTTGTTTATTGGCGAGACGCTTTACTTAGCTTGGGATAGCGACCATCTACCTGAGTTCGTTATACAACAGTTGGCTGAATGTCAAACCCTGAATGATTTACTAGAGAAAATTTTTCCCGAATTTAAATCTCTAACAAACACTCTCCCCCTCTGCCCTCTTTTAATCGCCTCCGTAGTTCCTAGTCAAACTGCTATTTGGCAAACATACCCAAATACTCATGTTATTACATTAAACCAAGTACCGCTAAAAGGTGTTTATTCCACACTAGGGATTGACCGCGCTTTAGCTTTGTGGGGGGCGGGGAAAACGTGGGGTTTTCCAATGTTGGTGATTGATGCTGGGACAGCGCTAACTTTTACGGCTGCGGATGCTAATCAGTGTCTAGTTGGAGGCGCAATTTTGCCGGGATTAGGTTTGCAATTTGCAAGTCTCGGTCAACAAACAGGACAATTGCCATTAGTAGAAATGCAAAATTTTCCATCTCTACCACCACGTTTTGCTATCAATACTATAGAGGCTATTCAGAGTGGAGTAGTTTATACAATATTAGCTGGAATTAAAGACTTTATTGAGGCATGGTTGCAATTATTTCCTGATGGCAAAATTGCGATTAAAGGGGGCGATCGCACTTTATTATTAAACTATCTGCAAGCCTTATATCCTGAAATTACACCACGTTTGCTTGTAGAACCCAATTTAATTCTTTGGGGAATGCAGAAAATAGTAATGGTTGATTAAGGAAACTGACAAAATGAAGTATTTCGCAGCACCAAAAAATGAGAATTTCGGTTTTAAGACCTAGCGATTATATTGACTATGACGTTTATTTAATTAATATAAATAAACGTTTTTTTATGGATATCTGTAATTACTAATTTCCTTTAATAAACTCCTGAATCTCAAGTGCTACAACCCCAGCACAAGATTCTGGTAAGTCATTTCCGGCATGGGAAATCATTTTCAATTCAACTTTCGGCATCAGTTGAGCATAAACCCGACTCTTAGCTAAAGCATCTGGTGTATCTTGGCCACCTTGTAAAATAAAAACCGGCACATCTATCATATAAAGCCGCTTTTGCACTAATTCCGCTTCAATTTCTATCTGTCGCCGTTTGAAAAGTAACTGGCAACCTCTGGGATAAGGCAATAGCGACTGACGCAACTGCAAGTCTTGGGCAATTTTCTCATGCCAACCCAGGATTTTAGTTAAGGGAGTTAGCGATCGCAACAATTTAACTACTAGTGGTGGATAATTCAATAATCGCCGCATCTTCCGGCAATACTCTTCCTGTCCTGCTATCTCTACGCCCTCTGGTGCAAGCAATACCAAACCATCAATTTTCTCAGGATACTTTAAAGCATAACTAGCAGCAATCCAACCCCCAAGAGAATGTCCTACTAAATATACTTTTTCTAGCTTGACAGCTTGCAAAAATTCCGCTAAACACTCTACTTGCAAATCTATTGAATGGTGGATATTAGGATTCTCTGACTCACCAAACCCTAACAAATCAGGTGCAAAACAATGAAAATCTTGTGCAAGGGACTCCATCACAGATAACCATTGACTGCTCTCATTCCAAGCACCATGTAAAAAAATTATAGGAGTTTTTTCACCGACTTCACGCCAGAATACAAGCCCTTGAGAGAGCTTTATCCGGGAGTTACGGAATAGTGTATTCATTTTAATTTAGTAGTTAACTTTTAGCACCATAATAAATAGTCATTTGTCATTGGTCATTTGTCATTAGTTTTGGAATTATAAACAGAGAAGTCTGAACCATTAGCGTAGGGTCTCGTAAAGCCTGCGGCATAGCTACGCTTAGGGTGCAGCCTCTCGTAGATAATAGAGGCTTCCTTAAATCAGAATTTTGGCGGCAAATGACCAATGACAAAGAACAAATGACCAATGACTAATAACAAAATATTGTTATGCCAGTGTTGTCAAGCCATTTAAGTAGTCTTGCAACTGCCTAGTATGGTCGTGAGACATTTGTCCTGAAGGTAGCAAATTGGGAGAAAAAGCTTGGATTTCCATGACTTCCAAAGTATCTTGAATCTCCATTTTCCCATGCACCTCGGCTTCAACCGCAATACAAATTGAATGAATTCTGGGATCGCGGTCTGGTGCAGAGTAAACTCCTACCAAACGATTGATTTTCACCAATTCTAGCCCGGTTTCTTCGATCAATTCCCGGCGGACTGTGTTGGGAATATCTTCTCCCCAATCCACCATGCCTCCAGGCAATGCCCAAAGACCATCATCACGCCGTCGGATCAGTACTATCCGACCATCAGGTAAAATTGGAATGATACTAGTACCAGTAATGGGATGACGAAATATAATACCCAATACTGTTTGTCCAATACGCCATAAGCTACGTGTGGACTGGACAGCTGCCGGAAAAAAAGCAATAACGTTCAATCTTCAAAATTGATATGTTGTATTCTATATTTCTCTACCACTTACATAAACTCAACTCATAAAATTTCGTCGAGTTTTGTTTTATACAAAAATGTTTGTGGTTTGAGATTTTATTCTCACGATTTACGTAGAATATCACTAATCTTAACATTAACTTTCAATAGAAGCACTGTATTTATATATACATACCATTTGTTAAGTCAAAAAACTTTTCAATTTATAAATAACATTAGCTTTGCTAAAAGCAGCTATCATTAATTTTTTTTCAGCGCACTTCCAAAAAATTAATCTGAATAAGTATGTCTAAATTCTGAATTCTAAACAGGCAATTAAGCCGTATTGGAGATTGCCACCAAATTCTTGCTAATTAAGCTTAATATACGAAAATCCTTTAGAAAAACCGCGATCGCCTTTGGCGTGCTAAAAGCGATCGCACAAACAACCCAATGAAAAATCTAGCTCTACTATCTGCCATAGCCCTCACCACCACATCTGGATTGGTTTTCGGTACAATACAAACCGCCTCTGCTTTAACTTGGAATTGGAATTATTCTGGTACTGGTATAGAGGCGATTGGTACTTTTACCACTGATAACACCTCTGACGATTTGGGTTTTTATCAGATTTTAGGAATTACGGGTACACGAAATGGTGAAACGATTACTAGTCTGCAACCTGTAGGCACTCCAATACCAGGAAACGAACCTTTTAATGTTGATAATTTAATTAGTCTTAATACTCAGCAGTTAACAGGTGATGGTTTTGGTTATTCTACATCGGGGGGGAACTATTCTAGTCCATTTTTCGCTAGTTTTTTGCCAACGCCAAGTTATTTAGAAGTTTTTTCTGTTCCACCACTGATACCAGGTTTTGAAAATTTGGGGACGGAAGATAGTGAGTTACCCATCAGTTTTTCTGCAAGCATAATCACCATACCTGAACCCACCTCTATCCTTAGCTTATTTGCCCTCGCTACTGTTGGTGTCCCTTCAGCACTCAAACGTAATAAGCCATCTAAATTAACTGATAAGAAGCTTGAACAAGTTTCCTAAAACCATCAATAAAAGGCTTTGTTGCACGAATAGGGAAAAACGGTCAATTTCGCTTGTACCTATTGCATTTGCATTGAATGAATGAAGTTGAAAGCAATGTATTCCGTTGAAGTTTAGCGAATACTGAATTTTATTAGTAGGATAGCTTGCAATACTGCTTCTTTAATGGGAAAAGGGTAAAGAAAAACCCTTAACCCAAGCCCAGTTATCTTTTCTCTCAGCCAAGTTATTTGTGTAAAATGTTTGACTCAGAGCAGTATTAGGATAGCTTCTTCATTGGTTTGTTCCAAAAACAACTAGTTAGCTAATTTACATATTTTTGATGTATTTGCATCTAAGAAAATGTATTTTTCGTCTAGCTAGTGGGGATAATTCTAAATTGTTATTGACAAAATAAGGTAAAACGCGGTAGACTAGTACACTGTTTAAAGCGTATTGATTGCTGCACTAGGCTACAAGTATATCAATAACATTGGTAGCTAATATTGCCTACGTGATGCCTAGTTGCTACTCTTTTGTTGTTTATTTAATGAGGTGAACATGGCCAAGCGCCGTAACCCGAAAAAAGAAAAGGCGCTACGGAACCAGGCGTATGCCAGAAAGTTTCGTAAACGAACTACGACAGGAAGAATGCAGAGAAGGTTCCAACAAAGACCACCCAAGAGTGAAGAAGAAGAAGGCGCAGCAACAGCAGCTGACACTGACTAAGCTGTCTGCTTAAATCCTTTTTATTTAGATTATTTATTGTTTAGGGCGCACATTTGTACGCCCTTATTTATTTTTGGGTATAGGGCAATACGCTTGGGTTAAGCGCTACTTGTACAAAATCGTGGGTTTTGAGACGCGATAAATCGCCGTCTCTACAAGTGTTTTGGTTTTATCTTATCTGAAACTGTATTGGGAATTGGGAAGAGGACTTGGGGACAAGGAGAATTGGGGACAAGGGGAAAGACTTGTTTCAAGTTCTCACTTCTTGTCCCCTTGTCCACCTTCCCCCTGCTC
>NZ_JADEXU010000182.1 GCF_015206895.1 Nostoc sp. LEGE 12450
AAGGAATGCTCATACTTAGAAATGGGCGATTTTGTCGGTTCTGAAGGTAGCTTGTATGGTAAGCGTTGGGCATCTGGTTCGTCCCAACAAGTCAAGGGTGGTTATGGAATTCTAGCCGCCGTTAATGGGGGCAAGGAACCCACGGGGCGGTTGGTTTATGGTAGTGGATTCAAGGTAGCGCTGACTGGAGTTAATGAATCCCTTGGAACCGCAGACTTTGGCTTGTTCTTTAGGATCTGTGCGCGACCACCATTCCAGCAGAAAACTTGCACCCCTTACTTCATTGGGCCAGTTCCCTGGTTGCCCGTGAGCGAGAATGATTTGGTGATTGTGGGGACTGGGCGATGACAGGAACCGCAAACACTATTGTTAAGCCAAATCAATTTATTCCCGCAGGACTTGAATCAGCGCTGTTTTCTCCCGCAGGTTTAGGGGTACTCGTTTGTGGCGCGGTGATTGTAATCGCCAAAATCATCGATAGTAGGGGAGGTATTGCCAAGCTAGCGACAGCGCGGTGGGGCGGGACAAGAGAGAAAACAGCGGCTCGTCAGTTGGCGTGTAAACAAATCCAGCAACGCTTGCATAACCGAGTATCGCTGTATGTGGGAACTCCCAAGAATATAACGAGCGAGGTTATTAATGGTGTCCGTAGAACTTGCATCCCTGAAGATTCAACAACCCTTTATTTTCCAGAGGCACAGCGAGGCATCCTAGTTTGTGGTGGCCCAGGGAGTGGAAAGTCATTTTCAATGATTAATCCCCTGATTCGCTCTGTAATTGATCAGGGCTTACCTCTGGCTTTATATGATTTCAAATACGCCTCCCAGGAATCAGCTGATTCTCCATCTAAAGGGCAAGCTCCAATACTTGCAGGGTATGCGATAGAACGCGGTTATCAGGTTACTGTGCTTGCCCCAGGCTTTGCAGAATCAGCAGTTGCCAACCCTATAGACTTTCTTCGCAGTAATGAAGACTCAGAAATGGCACGGCAGCTTGCGATTACACTCAATCGCAATTTCCAACTCGGTGATAAAGATTCTGGAAATAGCTTTTTCACCAATGCTGGAGATCAGTTAGTCCAAGCCGTTTTTATGCTGGCAAAGGGCACAGAGTATCCAGATATCATGATGTGCCAAGCGATACTAGGATTGCCAAAGTTAGTTAAGCGCATTGAGCAAGCAGAAAATCTGAATTTCATGGTTAGAGAGGCTTTTGCACAGTTTGTATCTGTTGCAGGGTCGCCAGAAACAGCAGCTAGTATTGTGGGTACAGCTAGCGGATTGTTCAGCCGTTTCATGGTTCCCTCGGCATTAGCAGCATTCTGTGGAAAAACTAATATTCCACTGGATTTGAAGGGACGGCAGATGGTGATTTTCGGGATGAACAAAGAGAAGCGTGATGTAATTGCCCCTTTGCTTGTCTCGATTCTGCATCTATTAGTGAGCCGGAATGTAGCTAACAAACGTACTTGTCCTTTGGTATTAGGGATTGACGAATTACCTACTCTTTATTTACCAGCACTGGTTGATTGGCTGAATCAGAATCGGGAAGATGGCTTAATCTCTCTGCTGGGCTTGCAAAACTTATCAATGCTGATTGAATCCTATGGTGAAAACACAACTAATGCAATATTTGGTGGTTGTGCTACCAAAGCATTCTTTAATCCCCAAGATGATGTCGCCGCCGAACGATTTAGTAAGTTTTTAGGTGAAGAAGAAATTAAATACAAGCAACGTTCTCGCTCATCAGGAGGCAAGGGTGGTGCAAGTATTTCTAATTCAGACCAAAACAGTACTCGCAAGTTATTTGATGTCAATCAATTTAACACCTTACCATCGGGAAAAGCAGTAATTATTAGTCCTGGTTTTCGTTCTCGTGGTCAAATAAGTTTGCCAATATTGCAATCAATTAAGATTCCTCAGCATGAAATCCAATCGGAAGCTGACAGTGTGAAAGCTTGGTACGAGTTTCAAAAGTTCTTATCTAAAAACTCTACTCTCTTAACTCCAGCAGATGAAGAAATGAAAATTCGCCGAGCCTCCGCGATAAAATTGTTACCTTTAATAGAAAACCAAGAGCAATTATCAGAATATGCAAGTCTGATTTAAGCAAATATTATCTGGAATCAACTAGAAAGGCAGAGGGCAGAAGGCAGGAGGCAGGAGGCTCAGTTGGAATACTGTTTTGCGCTGAAGCCCGTGACCAGAACGAACTTGGGTCTGAGTCCCCCACCATAATCTCTGCCACAGGTGGCTAAGAATTGGGCGGGGTTAAAGCCTCGTTCAAATTCTTCCCTTCTGCCCTCTGCCTCCTGCCTCCTGCCTTCTTTACATTAAAGCTGAAAATAGTTAGGAGAAAATTCATGTCACCAAGTAAGTTTTATCCGTTCTCTGATTATGACAGAAAACAAATTGCTAAACTCCCTCCTGATATAGCAGCCCTAGCAGATAAATATCCAAGCGAGATTTTAAACACTGCTGATAGTTGGGATAACTTGCCTTTTGATGCTAACTATTTTCCTGAGTGCCTTGAAGTCTATAGTGGCGATGCAGATGATGCCAACATTTTTGTATTAAATGGTGTTCTGAAAGATTATGTCCCATCTCATGCTGAAAAAAATACATCATCCATAACAGTGATGATTGATGGAGAATTTGCTTACATTGAAGTTGAAGGGAGACAGGTTCTTAATAAACTCGGTGGAATAGTTTTGCCAGAAGTAGCGATTAATCCCGATGTGTTAATTCAGTCAATTCTCAAAGGTGAAAATAATGATTGATGATGGCGAAGCTAAAGAGATTAAGCGAGATTATCTAGAAATTTTAGAATCTCTCCTCAAACTCATCCATGCCAAAGCTAAAGAAAAAGGATTAGATCCCAGCAAGGATGTTCATATTTACTCTAGCTCTAACAAAGTTTATCAAGGAACATTAGGAGAATCCCCCTCTAAAAACTTATTAACACCAACGATAGTAGAGAACTTAAAAAAAGCTCTGTCTGACCCGGAAAATTCTCAAGGTGCAATTTCTATTAAAATTGGTAATGAAAAAGTATTCCATATTAAAAATGGAGAAGTACTGACTGACAAATTAGGTTTAGCTCCGGCATCACAGAAAAATAAAGTTGTAAGTAATGAGCGAATCTACAGTGTAGAAGCTTTAGGAAAACAAGTGCAAGTATTGCAGAAAAAACTAAGCGAACAACAAAAACTTGTAGATAGTATCAAATCAGAACAGCTTTCACCCGAATCTTTATCACAACTAGCTGCTCAAGTTGCCGAAATGAGTAAATCCTTGGAGAAGCAGCAACAGTTGATTGAAAACACCCAAAAAGCATTGTCACAGGTGAATGAACGGTTTTTACCACAAGTTCAAAATACGGTTCTTCAAAATTGGGTGGGTACGGTTGAGAACAAGGTAAAACAAACTGCCAAGAATGTTTTTGAGCGGATTAAAGATGTGCTGACACCCGAAGTAACGAAGCTCAGAAAGGAAATTACTTCACTTAAATCTCAAATTAATGAACAAATTACTAGCTTCAAGGATGAAGTTAAATATCAGACTGACAGTGTAAGAAATCAACTCAATCAACAAGCTGGTAACTTAACTCAAGAGATACGTACACAGGTAGATAGTGTTAAAAACACGGTTGATCAAAGCCTTATGGGTGTCAAGTCAGCTATTGACAATACTCGAACTGAACTACGGGCTGCTGTTGAGGATGTTAAAGGTCAAGCAATTGAACAGAGTGTCAAAGCAATGCTGAATATCTTGGGCAAAGATAACCCTGATGGTTCCAAGAGTTTTAAAAGTACAAATTTTGATTTTGAACGCCTTGGCGATAATGTAATCGTTCGTGCCAAAAACGGCGAGGCTGTTCTCACTGATGGAGTTTTATCGCCTAACGTAAGTGAGAAACAGTTACAGGCACTTGATAAGGTTCAATCTGTTGTTGATATGCATCATCAAATTCAGCAGGATTCTCAACAAGAATCACAATTTAGAAATATGCACAGGTAAGCCATGATCAAAGGGGAGTGTAAAAATGATACTAATCCTAATCATTGGTTTGTTGTTTGCACTGGGTGGAATAATTTTTCTAGCTTGGCTGTTTGTATTATTTCCACCTTCAATGCCAAAGTCAAAGTATCGCTGGCAAGGTTTGAAGCAATCGCTATTACCACCTAAGAGTACAAAATCGTCTGACATTTCATCTCAAAATTTTGTACGACAAAGCCCAGCACCAACGCAAAAGACTCTCTTCGCTAAAAATTTTAAGAAGCAATTACTACCAAGTCCAGCGCAAACACCAAGGGTTAGATTACCTAAAAAGCTTAAGAAACACTTGAATAATATTGAGTACGCTAGTCAAGTATTACTTGAGCTTCGTAGCAGAACTCAATTAGCCAAATTGCCAGTAGTAATCGCTACGCTACGCAGGATATCGCCTTACGTTTTTGAAGAATTGGTACTCACTTGTTGCTTTGAACAGGGCTGGCAAATCCAACGCAACTTTCGGTACACCGGTGACGGCGGGATAGATGGTCGCATGTTGATTTTGGGAAAGCTTTATGTAATCCAGGTTAAGCGTTACGCTGATTACATTAGCCCAGAACACATCAAAGATTTCCTGTGCTGTATCGAAGGAGAAGGAGCTAGTGGTGGATTCTTCGTGCATACTGGCATAACTGGACAGTTATCAAAACAATTGATTCGTCGCTCCGATAAAATAATCTTAGTGAGCGGTCAGAAACTAGTAAATTTTGTCTTAGGTAAGCAGTTAAAAATAGTGGGAATAACAATACCAATTAAAACAGTGAACAGTTATCAGTGAACAACTAACCTATGAATGAGTTAATGGAAATATCTGATAACTGATAACTGATAAGTTAGCGTCGAAACCGGATTTGCTCCCCGTTATCATCTGATTGTTGAGGGTTTATTTTCAATCTCTTCAGAATCGATGGTTTGTCATCTCTAATCAGTTGCCTAACGATGTTCATTTTCTCCTCAAAAGTCAATACTTTTGCATCAGTTGTAACACTCGTAAATAACTCGCTGACCTTTGCTCCTGTTACCTTTTCACCTTTGACATATTTTCCTACTTCCATAACTACTTCTGCCAATCTTTCAATATCTAAACCCTGAATCATCTGTTTGAGATGCAACTTTAATTCTGCTAGTAATGTTTTAGCTAAGGTTGACTCAGTAGCTGATTGCTCAACAGAGTTAGAGGTGGATAAAATAGCTCTCTTCTCTACATGAGATTGCAACTCAGTTGTCAATGCTGTTTCAAAGTCATTGAATGTACTTTTAGCAGTAACAAGTTGTTGATGAGACTGAGAAAGTTGTTCTGTTAATCCTAATATTGTTTGGGTCAAAGCAGACTCGATAGCTGATTGTTCAATATAATCAGAGATTGACAGAATGGCTTTGTTTTGTGCATGAGATTGCAACTCAGCCGTCAATGCTTTTTCAAAGTCATTGAATGTACTTTTAGCAGCAAGAAGTTGTTGATGAGATTGAGAAAGTTGCTCTGTCAATCCTAATACTGCTTGGTTTAAAGCAGACTCGATAGCTGATTGCTCAACATAATCAGAGATTGACAGAATAGCTTTATTTTCTGTATGAGATTGCAACTCAGCCGTCAATGCTGTTTCAAACTCATTGAATGTACTTTTAGCAGCAAGAAGTTGTTGATGAGATTGAGAAAGTTGTTTTGTCAATTCTAATACTGCTTGGTTTAAAGCAGACTCGATAGCTGATTGCTCAATATAATCAGAGATTGACAGAATGGCTTTGTTTTCTGCATGAGATTGCAACTCAGCCGTCAATGCTGTTTCAAACTCATTAAATGTACTTTTAGCAGCAACAAGTTGTTGATGAGACTGAGAAAGTTGTTCTGTCAATCCTAATACTGCTTGGTTTAAAGCAGACTCAATAGCTGATTGCTCAACATAATCAGAGATTGACAGAATGGCTTTGTTTTGTGCATGAGATTGCAACTCAGCCGTAACCGCTTTATCAAAGTCATTAAATACAGTTTGAGCTTCAACTAACTGCTGATGAGATCGAGAAAGTTGCTCTGTTAAGCTTAATATTGTTTGGGTTAAAGCAGACTCGACAGATGATTGCTCAATATAATCAGAGATTGACAGAATGGCTTTGTTTTGTGCATGAGATTGCAACTCAGCCGTAACCGCTTCATCAAAGTCATTGAATGTAGTCTTAGATGCAACAAGTTGTTGATGAGACTGAGAAAGTTGTTCTGTCAATCCTAATATTGTTTGGGTTAAATCAGACTCGATAGCTGATTGTTCAATATAATCAGAGATTGACAGAATGGCTTTCTTCTCTGCATGAGGTTTTAACTCTTGAGTCAAGGCTTTTTCAAAGTCATTGAATGTACTTTTAGCAGCAAGAAGTTGTTGATAAGATTGAGAAAGTTGCTCTGTCAATCCTAATACTGCTTGGTTTAAAGCAGACTCGATAGCTGATTGCTCAATATAATCAGAGATTGATAAAATAGCTCCTTTTTCTGCATGAGATTTTAACTCTTGAGTCAAGGCTGTTTCAAAGTCATTGAATGTACTTTTAGCAGCAAGAAGTTGTTGATGAGATTGAGAAAGTTGCTCTGTCAATCCTAATACTGCTTGGTTTAAAGCAGACTCGATAGCTGATTGCTCAATATAATCAGAGATTGATAAAATAGCTCCTTTTTCTGCATGAGGTTTTAACTCTTGAGTCAAGGCTGTTTCAAAGTCATTGAATGTACTTTTAGCAGCAAGAAGTTGTTGATGAGATTGAGAAAGTTGCTCTGTCAATCCTAATACTGCTTGGTTTAAAGCAGACTCGATAGCTGATTGCTCAATATAATCAGAGATTGATAAAATAGCTCCTTTTTCTGCATGAGGTTTTAACTCTTGAGTCAAGGCTGTTTCAAAGTCATTGAATGTACTTTTAGCAGCAAGAAGTTGTTGATGAGATTGAGAAAGTTGCTCTGTCAATCCTAATACTGCTTGGTTTAAAGCAGACTCGATAGCTGATTGCTCAATATAATCAGAGATTGTATTTAAGAGTTGTCTGGTGGCTTGTTGTGAAGAATGGACATAACTTGCTTCTCTATTAAAAATTGTTGAATCTTGTCCGTTAATTTGTCTTGAGAGTTTCTCTGTTCGTTGACCTCGAAGCCCATCATCTGTAGAGCTTTGGTTAATTCCTGCAATATCGTCTCCATGCTCGAAGACTTTTTCGAGTTCAGCATCTCGGTTAATTGCTGCAAGAAGTTCGACTGATTCGCGCTTATTTCGATTAGGTTCTCGGCTTGGCTCGTTTCTAAGAACTCGATTTTCTTGGTCAATTGCTGGCTGTTGGTTTGTAACTGCTCGATTTTCTGGGTCAATTGCTCTATCTTCTCGGTTAGCAACTGTATCTGTGTTGGGTTGTTGTCGTTGGTTAAAGTCATGGGTTTGTACCTGTGGTTTATTTTGTAAAAGATAGGGAACAGGCAATGGGGAACAGGCAACAGTTTTTTCTATTTCCTCTTCCTTGTGTGTTGGTAAGAGATCCAATTTGTCATTCCCTGTTGCCCGTTCCCTGTTGCCTGTTCCCTCAAGTTGTATAGAACGTTGTTCTGGTGTCAGATGAGGCGGTGATGGAAAAGCCGCATTCAAGAAGCGTTGATTCTGCTGTTGCCAGTCTCTTAAACGCTTTGCTTCATGGCTCAATTTCTCGTAAGCTAGTGGCCCACTTGCGACTATGAAATCATCAACACCTTTAGAAGGCCCTGGCAAGCTGACAACTTTTACTCTTGCTCCAGCTTCTTGTAACAATCTTCCAGTCACGGAAATATCTCGTTCGATATGGAGCTTAGTTTCGGGCTTGGTTTCGTAGTCAAAGCAGAACTTGAAAACTCTCCCTTGTGTGGCGAAAACCGCTAATTCCTCATGTAGGTAAGACTTACCGATTTTTTTACCAAACTCATCTTTGGGAGTTCGGTATCCCGCCGAAATCCCAGGTAGCCCAATGGCAGCGTGACCTTGGCTCAACAGGCTGGCTGCTTTTTTTGCACCTTCTGCGATCGCACACGGTAAATTATATTTCCATACACAATACCAAAATCCTGACTGACGGTCGCTATCACTGGGGTTCACCTTGTGTTTGGAGTAAATGCGTTCGGCAATATCGTCAGGGACATCTAGCAAAAAGATACTTAATTCAACTTTTGGGGGATGCTCATATTTAATGAATTTCCCTTCAATTATTTGCCCAGACTCATCTTTTTTGGGTCTTGGTTGATTTGGCTTGTAGCATCCCCATCGTTTAATCGGCGGTTTCTCACCTGGCTTTAAGTTAGCAAATGTTCGCGCATCAACTCCAGCATCACACCACCATCCACCAGCATCAAGATGCGAATATGCCTTTATAAAACCATCTGTTAGCCGTCCTGTATTTGTTCGATTTAGTTTTTCGCTGACCATGAGCCGTTCCCAGGCTTCATGCTCACCACCTGCATAGTTGAACTGAAGACTTTCAAAGTTTTTTGCCGCAATGTCCGGGTGAATGGCGCTATTTGCAAACTCTTGCCAGTGCTTTGGTTCAATAAAATTGGGTACTTCTTCTGATTTTTGAGGTATCCAAAATGCTTCTGTTGGGGCAGCAGTTTTTAATACTGGTTTTTCAAAAACAGGAGACTTTCTATCATCTCTATGTTTCTCTTTGGGAGTGGGTTTGGCAACAGTTTCTAAACTCGTTGTAACTAATGGGGCTGGCTGACTAACTGACTGACTAACTGGCAAGGAGACTTGTTCAGTGATTGTTGGTTGAGCTTTCAGTACAGGCTCTGCTATTGCAACTTCAAGTTTTACTACAGGCTGATTAGCTCTTGGACTGACCGAGGCAGTTTTCGCCTGAATTCGTTCCACTTTTAAGGAATTCATCAGCAATTCTAAAGCGTTATCTTTGGCTTTAGACTCTTGCGCCAGTTCCAGCAATTCTGATTTGTCTTTAGTATAAAGTTTGACGTTATGCCTAGCTCGACTAATCGCTACATAAAAACTTTCTTGCCCAATGGTGTGATCTGCCGCAATCAAGGCTAGGTCAGTGGTTTTACCTTGGCTACTATAGATTGTGCTGACAAGGGCATAGTCCAGGTTTTGCGCCTGTTTAAGGTTAATAGTTTCAGTTCGATTGCTATCTAAATACTGAATTTGGGCGGAATCTCCCTCAATCGCCGTGACTATAAACTCTTGTCCATTTCGCCTTTGTAACTGTCGGTCATTTTTCTTCCATTGCAAGCGATCGCCTACAGCAATCTCAATTTGCTCGCGTTGGTAAACAGCTTTGTCAAAATTGGCATCTACTTCTAACTGCTTTCCATCGTCTGCTTTCAAAATTAATCGGTCGGTGTTCTTGCCGACGACTTCATACACCTTGGCTTTCTCTAAACCCCGGCGTTTGTAGTTGCGCGTTGGCATCACTACATTACCTAGTTCAAAGTTATGGGTATAGCGCAGCTGGACTTTGGTCAGGTTTAGAGCTTGCAACTGGGTAATGTTTGCAGTTACCCCTAAACTTCCTTCAATTTTTAGCTTGCCTCGGATTGCCTGGGTAAGTGCCAACTTCTCTACATTTGTGCCAGCCAGTACCAATGTTCGCGCTCGTTGCTCTTTCGTTAATCCTATATAGTCAGCAGCAATTATCTCTCTCGTAGTATCGGGTGATACCTCTTGAATACTGCCTATTGTCTCTAGTTGCTTAAATCCCGCTTCTACTCTCCCGTCTGCAATTAGGTCTACTGCTATCTTGAGATCCGGGTTACGCTGCCTATTTGATTGGTTTAAGTGCGCGGTCTTGATGCCAGCTTGTTGCAAGGATTTGAATGGGCTTCCAGCTTCGACAGCCGATAATTGCTTGGTATCGCCAACTAGTAATAGTCTTGCTCCCTCAAGGGTCGCTCTTTCTAATAGGGCATGAGCATCTTTGGCACTAAGTAAACCTGCCTCATCCACAATCCAAATCTGATTTAATTCAAGTCGGGGTGCTGGCTCAGACACCAATAAACTGGCTACAGTCTCGCCTTGTATACCTAGCTCCTCACTTAACACTTTAGCCGCCATTGATGAAGGGGCAAAAGCTTTGATTGTATAGCCAAGGAAGAGTGCGATCGCGTTTAATTCCTTGAGGGCGAAAGTCTTACCAGCACCAGCTACCCCTTGCCACGCAATGAATTGGTCTGTTGTCGTTGCAGCTAGACTAACTGCCTGCTGCTGCCCAAGGTTTAGTGAGGTTTTCTCTAAAAGGCTTGAAGCTACAAGTGTTTGCAGTATCGGATTAACTGCCCCAATTCCTGACTGCATCAACTCAATCGTCGCTAGTTCTCTTTTTACTGCCGTCCATGTTGTATATTGTCTTTCCATTCCCGGCAGAACGATTAACTCTTGATGCTCCTTGATTAATGGCTCAAGTGCATTTACATCAGTGAAAAGTCTTTCAGAGAGAATGAATTTTTCTAAATCCTCAAGTTTAAAGGCAACATTCCTCTCACTGCAATGAGCAATCGCCTCTACCAACGCATCTTCAAGACTTTGCTTTGAAACTGAATTTTGTACTACTTGACTATTTGGCTCAGAAGGCTTGATGAAACTGATGCCCAGTGCCGCAGCTTCTGACTTCCAGAATGCTTTTAACTCCTGCTCTGAAATCTTTTGCTTGCGCTGCCGAGTACTATCCCAGATTTTCTCACGCTCTGCCCAAGTCGAGTTAACCCCAACTTTGGCAATGATTTGCTGCCGCCGTTTTGAGAACGCCTCTAAATCTTGTTCTTTAAAACCTTTAATCTCAAATTGTCCATGTTTTCTGAGTTCTACCTTATACCCTAGTTTCTGGACTTCTGCCGCTAGATAGGTCTGGTATGCCATCCCCAGGAATTTCTTGTTAGCAAATATCTCACTATTCACCAAACTCATCCACTGACCATCATTAGCTTGCGTCGTATTCATGACTAAGCAGTGGGTGTGCAGATGTGGATCTAAATCCCGACTCTCGATGTGGTCAAACTGCGCGACCACCAAGTTACCCGTGTTTACCCTGTGCCTACCGTTGTTTTGTGTCACCCTCGTTATGGCATAACGCCTTTCCATCAGCCGGATCACTTCCTTTAATGCTTGATGGTGCGCGGCGATTAATCTTGAATCCCCACCGACCAACGCCATTAGGCTCACACTCTTGGGCGCAGAGAATGTACAGTCTAGTGCTGCCCTGCGTTCTTTGGGTTTTAACACCCTGGCATTAAGTTGCTCACTGCCATCAGGCGATAACCCTTCGATTACATTTTTAAAAGCTTCTTCATCATCGATTGCCCCTGATAACCCAAGTTTCTCAGCACCTTGACCACTCCAAAGCGACTTCCCTTGGTGGTAGTAGTTTTTGACGAAGTACTTCACCGCCATCTCTGAGGAAACGTTAGCTGCTGTTAGCATTTCATCTCAACTCCATTTATAAGTTGAGAGCTACATATCCCCAAGAAACTCTGTGTATTTCCTCTGATGGCTAAATAATCACTATTCCAATCACTGTTGCGGTCATTGTTCATCACCAACATCAAACAAAATTTTGTTCGATGCCGAGTGAAGAAATTTTGGTAAAACTTTGACGACAACAATTTTTTTATTTTCTAACTCTGATGATATTAAATATAGCCTATTATTCGGAAAACTTTCCGCCAAACATGGCGTACTGTGCGTCAGAAAAAGATGGATTCCAAGGCTTGTGTCCTCTAAAGCATATTTCAAATTAGTAGGAAAACATGGGGATAAATCGGGTGACTTCCGAGAACTTCCGGGAACTTCCGGGAACTATTGGGTTTTATTAAGCTAATGATAATTGGTTATTAGATGATGTTTAATATGTAATAACATCAGTGATGAATTTGAATTTGTGGAGTGGGATATTGGGATAAATTGGGATAAATTGATGAGAATTAGTGAGGATTGGTGAGGATTGGAAACTTAGGCGATTTTCCAGAAAACGCACAGATTAGTGAAATAAAAGTGCAATTGTAATGATTCATAATTTTTATTTACAAATGCTGAAATCATTACGGTATATGCGCTTTAGCCTTTTAGGAATAATTCTTGATAAAGGGTCAAAAACAGGGAGAAAATTTCTTGTGGATTTAATGTTGAGTCTTGATCCAGGAACTTCAATGACGAAGATGGTTTATCGTGTTCTGGAGAAGATGTCTTCTAAACCAGAATTGCTGTGTATGGAGCCAGAGTTAGTTAAGATTTCTAGAGACTCGCTCTCTTTATATGAGTCTGGGCAAATTAATCGGCCGAATCCAGAGAATGAGGCTTGGATAGAGTACAACGGAGAGTATTATGCGGTTGGGTTTTTGGCCCAAAAGTATTTTGAAGCGCGAATCAATTTTTTAGAACTCAAGTATGAGAACGCGATTCCAAAAACTTTAGCAGCAGTGGGGGCAATAGCGATTAGAGAAGGATTGAAGTCCAACCTTGATTTATCGTTGGGACTGCTGTTGCCTTATGGGGAGTGGGAAGACAGGGAAAGATTGGAGATGGGTTTAACCAAGGCACTGTCTAGCTTTAGCTTTCGAGGTCAACAATTTTGTGTAAATCTGATCAGCTTTCAGTGTTTGCCGGAGGGTGGGGGACTGGTATTGACGCGAAGTAAAAAACTCGGCACAGACTTTAATAAAGTGAACATTGCTGTGGTGATGCTGGGTTTTCGGGATATATCAGCCGTAATCTTTGAGCGGGGTATATCAACTGGAAAAACAGAAGGTTTGGGTTTAGCCTGGATGCTGGAGAGAATCAAAAGCCGAACATCAGGACAGAACTTACATGATTTGTTAAAGGCTGTTCATCTATCAGGTTCAGCGTTAAAACCGAGATACTTTAACACCTTGGCTCGGAGTAAGAATGCTGAGTTTAAAGCTGAGGAAGTAGCACAAATTGTTGAAGTAGCGGAGTTATCTCGGAAAGAATACTGGAATAAAGTATCTATTTGGCTGAGTATGAATATTCCTGTTGATATTCAGCAAGTAATTATTGGTGGGGGAACATCGGAATATTTAGTTGCTGAGTTGAAAAACTTATTTACTTATACCGAGATTTCATGGGCGGCAGAATTAGAAGAGGATGTGCGCTTGGCTTTTAACCTGCCGATTAAAAAAGATGCGTTGTGCTTACGTTTCACGGATGTATACGGATTATTCCGTTATCAAAACGCTACATCAGCTATTTCAAACCATCGTGCGTCCTAGTAATTTGCTCGTTTTAAAGGAATATTAGCAATGTTTTCAGATGTTGAGTTTCGCTTACGAAGTAGAGTTAAGACTGATAGCCCCGAAGCAATGCTGTTTAAGTATTTAAACTCCAGAAATACTCTTTATCCTGCGAAGGATATGGTGATAATTGCTATTAGCAGCTATTGGCTTCCTTTAGCCTATCAAGCCCAAGAGCAACCCGTAGATTTAGAACCACACATTCGTGCTTGTCTTTACCGCCTTCAACTTCACTCTTCATATCTGATGGGACTGCTGGGAGAAATCCCGTCTCAGGCAGCCACGATGATTGCAGTAGACAGAAATTCACTTTCATCACTTTCCCTTCCATCCAATATTCCCCCAACAGAACCATCTAAGATTCCCGCAACAGAAGAAAGACATTCATCACTTTCCCTTCCATCCAATATTCCCCCAACAGAACTATCTAAGATTCCCGCAACAGAAGAAAGACAGTTAAAAGTTGACTGGTTAAATCCTTTTTCAACTTTATCTAAATAGAAATTAATGATTATGTATCAACCACAAGAACTTTTTAACAACCTCTCACCATCCGAAATTAGCCGAACTTTACGCTTGAGTGGGATACCTGAAAAAGAGTTATATACCGAGAATGATGCAGACAGGTTTCGTGAATGTCGCACCTTAATTGAGCAGGGTGGAAATGATGAGGAAGTAATGGCTCTATTATCTCCAATTGTTGACAATGCACTGTCAGAAACTCAGGGCAATTCCTCGTCGTCAACGAAGAATGGAGGGAAAAAACAAGGAAAAAAAGCCCAATCACCATTAGATATCACTGAATTACTAGTTATTGCTCGTGAAAGAGGCTATAAAATCGCACTTTCTCAGGCTTTATTAATTCTCCAAGTCTGCGGACTATCTGAGCAAGATGAGTATAGCCCAGATGAGTGCGAACGCTTTCTTGAAACCTACAAATCAATAAAAGAGCAAAACAAATCCTTTGAAGAAGTTGCATCTGAGTTAGCTGCTCTAAATGAGTCTGGGATTTCTGAGCAACTAAAATTAGATGCAGTCATTGAGAATGTTAGTGAAAAAGCTGTAGCTGCCAGAGATGATTTATCTAATCTTATTGATAGGATTACTGCTGCCGAAGCTGAAGAAATAACTGGCTTAGTTCAATCACTTTACCTGAAAAATGTCGCATTTAAATTGCAACAGAGCGATTCGGAAAACAATCTGTTTGCTCAATTAGAAGAAAGAATCATGGCGAGAATCGCCCAAAAAAAGCAACAGAGGGCACAGTTATCTGGAATGAATTGGGAGACGACACCCTCATTGCCTTCTTCGCCAATGCCGATGCTGTCGCCCAACGTATCCAAGAATGGAATGAATACCGATTAAAACAAGAAATTGCAGCCAAAGAACGCACTATTGATATTCAAGTCGAAAAAGCCTCCGATGCTAAAGCCAATAAATTAGCTGCCCACAAGCTGGAAAAAATACAGGCATGGAACGAAGCACAACTAGAACGTCAAAAACTTCGTCAAAAACGCTTTGAACAGTTCAAAGGACTTGTTTTTTGGCTCGGTGGTTGGGTCGGTTCTGGCCGCTCTGGGATTTTCTTTTTCATCTGTGGCGTTTTGATTTCTGCAACTGCTACAGCCGTGGCAATCATTAATCTACCAACTTTCTTGTCTTGTCCTAATAGCAAAAGTCTCTGTTATCAGGTATATCAAATGCGGTTCAATAATCAAAGTGTGATTCTTCCGGGACAAGCAAAGGATATCGTTGCTGAGTATGAACGTAATAAGAGCAAATCTAAACGACGCAAGTAATTAAGTTTTTGGGAAAGAGAAAGTGTCTGTTTTGGTTTTCCCTATCTTTGGAACAGCATCAATAGTTTGATAGAGGGATGAAGTTATGAACGAACTAAAAGAAATTAAACTTTGGGATGATTGGGACGATATTAATTTATCTACTCCAGAACGTCGCATTGAACGCTTAGAAATTCTGCTGTGCCAAAAAGTACATAAAGGCGAAGATATCTCTCAATGTCTGCAAGTTTTGGAGTACTTGAAAAATTGTACGACTCACCAGAAGTTGGAGTCTGTTTTCTTTAAGCGAGTTCAGCCTCAACTGACTTTCAACTGCTGGCAAATAATTGGTCAGGCTACTTTAATCTCAATAGTCGCTATTTCTTGCTGTTTTGCCATATATAAAATAGCTACTTCACCAATATCTAATAATTCTTCGTCGGAATTATCTCTTGGCAAAGAATTATCAAAAAACACCCCACCACACTGTAAAAAACATCATAGATAAACACAATGACAGGGCGGTATATTTATAAGAAGAATTCAGAAGTCAGGAGTCAGAATTCAGCATGAATTCTGTACGAGTGGTTCATAAATATTGGTTAAAACCGTACTTCGTCCCGCTACGCTAACGCCCGAAGTCAAGCGAAAAAATTAAAATATTCTTCCTGAATTAAAACTTCATCCCTTCATGGGTGGAGTATTCTGACTCCTGAATTCTGACTCCTGACTCCTTTTTATTTACTGCACTGCGATTACTGACTATGGTACTCCATCAACAATCTCTAAAATCTTTCAAGTCAACGAAGTAAAAAGGCAGTTTATAAATATTTACTTTCATGCCAAGGTGAGGCGATCGCTTTCTTTCACATATTCAGGTCAAATCACTACATTTGATGGATAAAAACTTTCTTGACAGCGTAACTCACCTACTTTAATAAGAGGTGTTTTTATCAAAAGGCAAGCTCTCTTGCGGCTCAAAGTTCCGCAAGTCCTGTTCCATTTGGCGGCGGCGTTGAGCGTAGGTTCTGCTGTCTTCAATCCTTTCTTTCATCCGTTCTTCACCAAAGTTAATACCCTGTTCTGCGTGTTTAGCAGACACTTTGTTGTAATTATCAACTTCTATTTTCTTGCGCCACTCAAGCTGTTCTAGCGCACTTTCACTGATGCCAATTTGACGAGCGTATTCTACATATTCAGGTCTAAGCGAACCGTCAGGGTTAAACTCCCTTTTTTCTTGTTCACTGAAGAAATCGTAGGCTGTGTAGATTGGCCACGGTTCTGGATCAGTCTCATCCAAGTGTTTCCACTCGTCGTATCTCGCTTTTACTCTACGAGCGTAGTCATCGACTGCTTCTGGATGTGCGCCAAGAGATAATTTTTGTTGTCTTACTTCATCTTTTAAAGTTCCATCTGCATTGAATTCTTTCTTATGCATATTTATCCAACGCTTAATTCTCGACATACAAACCTCTCAAAATATTAACTAATTTTTATTAACTTCTGAAAACCATGACTCTGGAAAT
>NZ_JADEXU010000183.1 GCF_015206895.1 Nostoc sp. LEGE 12450
AGGTAGAAATAACCAATGACGAATGACAAATGACAAATGACAAACTCTACTTTGTATTAATCACCATCTGTAAATTTCTTAACAAGTCGCTTGAGGTGTAGGGCTTGGACAAAAGAGTTTTGACGTTATTACCAAGGATTTTAATCATTTCATGATTGGAAGCTAATCCACTAACACCAATAATTTTGATCTCTGGATTAATTTTTTTCAACACACTGATGGTTGTTGGCCCATCCATGTTTGGCATCATCATATCAACCAAGACTACACTAATTTCTTGTTGATATTCTGTATATAGTGCGATCGCATCAATACCATCACTAGCTACTATAACTTTATAGGCATTTTTTTCTAACCAGGTTTGAGTAACCTCTCGAATTGAATCTTCATCGTCAACAACGAGAATCAATTCTCCATGCCCTGGTGGTAATTCATCTCCAGCTAATTTACTATCTGTCTCCATTGTTTGCGTGACAGGTAAGCAAACTTGAAACTCTGTGCCTTTGCCCACGTCAGTCACTACATTCACAAAACCGTAGTGGCTTTTGATAATCCCAAGCACTGTTGAAAGACCAAGCCCTGTGCCTTTTCCGACTTCTTTTGTTGTGAAAAATGGCTCAAAAATTCTATCTACTATTTCTCTCTTAATTCCTATCCCTGTATCACAGACGCTAATCATTACATAAGAACCTACCTTAGCATCAATATTCATTTTGGCGTAGTGACTATCAACCCAGAAATTCTTCGCAGAAATCTTTAGGATACCGCCATGAGGCATGGCATCACGAGCATTGATACAGAGGTTCATTAGCACTTGGTGTAGCTGAGTCGCATCGCCAAAGATATTCCACAAGTTTTGCCCAGAAACATCAATACGGATTTCAATAGCTCTAGAAAATGTTTGTTTAATAATATTTTCAATTTCTGAGATTAAATACTGCACCTGTAAGGTTTTAAAGGTACCTACAGAGCCGCGTGAAAACCACAACACTTGTTTAACTAAATCTGCGGCGCGTTTAACATTTGTTTCCATAATTGTTAACCATTGCTGACTTTTTTCATCTAGAAGCTGTGCCTCTAAAAGTTGCACTGTCATCAACATAGGTGTTAGTGCATTGTTAAGATCGTGGGCGATACCACTTGCTAGCGTGCCAAGGCTCTCCATTCGTTGGGCGCGGAGAAACTGCGCTTCAAGTTGTTTTTTCTCTGTAATGTCCGAGTTGACAATTAGGACGGATTTAGCTTGTCCCTCATTATCATTTACCAGTGTCCATCGGCTAGCAACGATAATCTCTTTGCCTTGTTTGGTAACTTGATATAACTCACCTTGCCACGAACCATGTTCAACTAAAGTTTTTTGGATGTTTTTTAGTTGGCCAAAACTTTGCTTTCGATACAAAAACTGATTGGCATTCTTGCTCAATGCTTCTTCTGCCATCCAACCATAAATATGTTCAGCCCCTTTATTCCAAAATTGAATTTTGTTAACCAAATCTTGAACGATGATTGCGTCTGTGGTGATATCGAGCCAAGCTGCTTGCTCACGAATTTTTTGTTCTGCATTTTTGCGTTCGCGTAGCGCAGCTTGCTGTTCGGTAATGTCAATTACAAAGCCCGCCATCCGAGCAACTTTACCTGTAGAGTCTAAAAAGATATAGCCGTTATCTTCAACTGTGATGTAAGTGCCATCTTTACGACCAACGCGAAATTCAAGGTGGAATCGCTCTTTTGCAGATAAAACGCGGTTAATCTCTTCATTGAATAATTTTCTATCATCAGGATGAACTAACTCTAACCAACGGTTCAAACCTCCTAACATCTCAGGCATAGAGTAACCTAATATTTGCTCTAAATTGCCATCATATTTAATATCGTTGGTATCCAAGTACCAGTCGTAGAGAATCTGACCACTCGCTTGAATTAGTGCTTGGTAGCGATTGTTCCACTCGTCTAATGCAGCTGAATGACATCGCAATTCTTCTTCTACTCGCTGGCGCTCAAATATTTCTATTTCTAAACGTTTATTTTGCTCTGTAAGCTTTTTTGTGAGGTTCCGTAAACGTAAATGGATATTTACCCTAGCTAAAACCTCTTTATGTTCTAGAGGTTTAGTTATGTAATCTACTGCCCCAAGATTCAAACCTTTGATTTGATCTATCTTATCAGTTATAGCAGTTAGAAATATTACTGGAATATCCTGAGTGACTGGATTTGTTTTCAAAAGCCTGCAAGTTTCAAACCCGTCAATTCCTGGCATTAGTATATCCAATAAAATTAGGTCAGGTAAGGCATTCTCTGCAATTTCAATGGCATTCATTCCATCTTCAGCTACTAGAACCTTCAAACCGTAATACTCTAAAAGCTTGAATAATATCTCTAAATTAATAGGGGCATCATCAACTATTAAAATGACATTTTTTTCATCTTTATTAAAATTCATACTTGCCTCCTATTAATTTTTTTTTTAAATTATCAAATTTGTTGATATTTCAAATCTTTGGCAAGTTGACAAACATGGTTGGCAAAGGGCACTTCATCACCTAATTCTTCGGGAGCATTCCAATGCAAGCAAATTGACCAAGATAATATATTGTTGCAATTAATTCTCTACAAGATGCTAGGTGAACGCTCCATTTTATTAGGTACCCTGCGAGAACGCCAAAGGCGATCGCAATAACAGCTTATACTCTTACACATTTGGGTAACTCTCACTTGTGTGAATGAGAAAAATTCTGCTAATTAGGCTATCACCTGGCTGATTTGGCGCATCACATCTTCTGCCAAATTTTTAGATATGCACGAATTTTGAACTAGAAAGCAAAAAGATTTAATTAAAAGTAAACTATCTCCAGAAAATACCTGTATAAAGCAGAGCTTATAGGTGAATACAGTTCAGTTAAGTATTTCTTCTTTCTCTTGGCATCTTTGGTCTCCTTCTCTGCGAGACACTGCACGATGCCGGTAGCCTGCGGTAAGCCCTATGGGTGACGCTCGTACCGACGCTCGTTCCTCTCTACGAGATGCTGCGCGTAGCTCGCTTCTCCGTAGGAGTACGCTAACGCCAGTTCCTTTATACCGGGGAACCCGTCCACCGAGACTGGCTCACCGCTTTGCATCTAGGTTATAAACAATTGACTTTAGAGTTTTACCCTTAACTGAACCTTATTGGCCTATATTCTATGCAATTGAAAACCGCTATAAGTAAAATATGTAGAAAATTTAAGGTAGCCCAGCTAGCTGGGCTACCTTACTATCTTTATCTATAAAATCACGGGGTTGTAGGGGTATCAAGTTTTATGCGACTCGTCTTAGGACGACAGGGGCTTCCCCAACAAACCTGTCCAGAAGGCATATTCGTCAAAACAGTACTACGAGCGCCAATCACAGCATTAGCGCCAATTTGCACTCCCGGCCCAACGAAACAATCTGCTGCTACCCATGCACCATTGTTAATAGTGATACTCGCTGTTTTTAACCCAAAAGCAGGATCTTGGAAATCGTGAGTACCAGTACAGAGGTAACTTTTTTGGGAAACTACGCAGTGTTCACCGATGTGGATCTGATCCAGGCTGTATAAAACTACGTTATCTCCAATCCAACTGTAGTTGCCAATGGTAACTTTCCAAGGATAGGTGAAGCGGGCGGTGGGTCGAATTAATACACCTTTGCCGATACTAGCGCCAAATAGTCGTAGCAAGGCACAACGCAGAATATTTAACGGTTGAGGAGTAAGGGGAAATGCGATCGCTTGTACAAGCCACCACAACAATACATACCAACTTGGCCGTCCCCGATCAAACCAAGATTGGTCATATTTGCGTAAATCTACAAAAGGTTGATCATTTGTCATTGGTCATTATTTATCAGGAGTCAATGGTCAATAGCTTTACTTCTGTTCCTCTGCTCCCCTGTCCTGCTGCTTCCTTTGGAGTCGTTGCAGTATTTAAATGACCGCCACAATTACGTAATTCATAAAGTTTAACGCCAATTTGATATTCATATTGACTCAGCAAGCGTGCATAAATATATCCAGCTTTGCCATCCAAAAAACCGCGTTGAATTATATAAAATAAAACAAACCGTAAAATGGGTTTAAATGGCAGGTGTACCCACACTTTTTTCAAAAAGCGCTTACGTTGCACTGCATCACCAAATAGATTCGCGCCGATGGTACCGCTATCATCTTTACCTGTGAGAATATTAAAATAAACGCTGGCTTCCCAGTTTGAATAACGATTGTGCCGTTCTAGCCAATGATAAAGGTCGCGGAAGTCCTCGTGAAGCATATCATTTTTGAGATACCCAACTTTGCCCTGCAAAATCACATGTTCGTGAACTTCGTTGTCACCAGTGTTAGGAATATCTTCTGTATGTAGGTTTTCGTAGCGACCTTTTTTATGCTGAAATAAACGGAGATTCCAATCGGGATATTTCCCACCGTAACGAATCCATTTTCCTAAGAAAAATACACGGCGGTTGAGGTAATAACCTGTATATTCTGGATTTTGAATTGCTTGGTCAATTTCTTCCCACAGTTCGGGGGTGATGCGCTCATCGCAATCTACAATTAGCACCCATTCGTTACGGAAAGGTAAATTATCTAAAGACCAATTTTTCTTTTTGGGCCAGCCTCCGTTGAAGTTGAATTGCACAACATTAACACCGTGGCTTTTCGCAATTTCAATGCTGTTATCGGTACTTTGAGAATCTACTACAAATATTTCATCTGCCCTGCTGAGGCTAGCAAGGCAGGCTGGCAAGTTTGCTTGTTCGTTTTTTGCCGGAATTAATACAGAAACTGGTATTTTAGATGACATATCAGTATAAATTATGTTATTGGTTATTTCTTATTTGATGTGGATAAAAGACCTTGAATAGCAGCATTTAAGTAACCAATCTGACCGTAAGCATATACAAGTTTGTCAAACCGTTCTGCTGGATCGGAAAAATATTGCAATGCTTTATACAAGCCACGTAAAAACCGTTCGCTACCCCGCTGCAATTGAGCGATTCCAGCTTTACCAGCGAGTTGTTCTCGATAGCATTCACTGATACCCTGCCACCAGCCTCGATTTAAAAACCAAGTGCGTTGTAGGCGTTCTGGGGCAACATTGTGAGCAACCAGCGCTTCAGGAAGATAAGCAACTTGCCAATCACGCTGTAGGGCAAATTCGGTCATTTGCAGTTCTTCATTTGATAATAGATTTTTCCCCACTCGACCGAGATGAGGATCAAAACCGCCAATTTCTTCTAGGAAACTGCGGCGGATGGAGTAATTTAAGCCTCTGGGTGTTAAGCCAGGTTGCTCGATGTAGATGTTGCTGTCACCCAAGTCGTATGCACCCAGATTTGCAGCTAGCCCTGGAGATAGCCACCGTGGTTGTTCAATTCCTGGGGGCCATAAGAGAGTAACTTTGCCACCTGCGATCGCTAGTTTAGAATTATTGTAATAGGCAAAATATAAAACTTGTAGCCAGCCAGGGCTAGCAACAGCATCGTCATCTAGATAAGCTAGAATGTCGCCACTAGCTACTTTTGCGCCTGTGTTGCGGGCGACAGATAAACCGATAGTGGGTTCAAATACATACTTCAGGCGCGGATTGTGGGCCTTTTGTTCTACAACCTCACGGGTGCGATCGCTAGATCCATTATCAACTACCACAATTTCAAAGTCAGCAGCAAAATCCTGCGCTAAAAGACTATCAATTGCAGCCCCTAAATAGGTATCTCGATTGTGGGTACAGATAATGGCAGAGATTTGGGTGTCTGGCATAGATTTTATTTTGGATTTGAGATTTGGGATTTTAGATAAAAATCTTAAATCCAACACATACCTGCTGAGAGTTAATCTAAACCAAAAATTACCGACCCACCAACCGAGTTTCTTCGGAAATAATCTTTAAAACTTCATGTTTGTTGAATATGACTGTGTAAAACTACAAGTGTTTGGGCCAGTTGACTCAGGCGGGTTTCTAAAGATTGCTTGCGCCCCAACAGTTGACGTAACTTTTGGTAACGTGCGATCGCCATACTAACATTGGGAACCTGATCTGCTGGACATGGGCGCGACCAGACTTTACCAGCATCATCTACACCACATAGGCGGTAGCCAGTAATCGATGATTTATAAGATACTTTCCCACCAGTAGCGCAAATTTCTTCTACGTAGTTCATCAGGCGGTCAACTTCTGCATGGCGTAGTGTTGCGGTTCCTCCCGGTTCTGGTTCGCTGGGATTGGATTCTAACCAGCCATTAACAATTGGCCCTTCTAAGTAAATATCCTGAATTTGGTTCAAAATATTTTGCAGTTCTATTTGCCAACCAGCGACAGTTTCCTGAATTTCTTGTAATAGATTCATCGCCAATGCTGGATTTGCTCCGTGGCGATGGTTACTAAAACTCGGAGTTTTTAACTTGGGTAGGCTGGGTGTTTTGCCACCATTCTCTTCTGCTTGAAAGGTCTGCACAGAGTCATGGTGAGGAAAGAAATTCTGTTCAGGAGGATAATCACTTTCAGTATCTACACCCAATTCAACTGTTTGTTCTTCCTGAGATGATGAAGTTTGTGTACTTTCTGTGGATTCGTTGGCTCCGACACTGATTCTAAAGGAAAAAGGCCGTTTTGTTGTCGAATCAGTTGCTTCGGCGGCAGGGGCAGTACCGCGATTCCCTAAATCGTGTAGAGTTGCTTCTATGCGTTTTAAGCCTGCGTTCATAAAGACATCCTAAATTTTGCTGTCCCCAATAGTGTTGAAGAAGAGGCAGGGGGGCAGGGAGCAGGGAGGATAATTCAGAGGGGATTCGACCCAATAGAACTAGAACCACACTTGATTGTTGTGGGGGAATCAGACCCATGTTCTGCTTCGCTCCACAGCAGGGAGCAGGGATCATTTCCCCTTGCTCCTTTTCCCCCTGCCCGCTGCCTCTTATTGAATCATTAAGAATGGGGTTGTTGGGATTTTCGGCTTTTGCCAGTTGTGACATCAATGATGTTGGTGCTAATTTTATCCCTTAAAAGTTATTTGAAACCAAAAATCTCGCTGATGAAGTAAAAATTGTGGTGATAAATTGCAACCGTAAGCATATTCTTGTTGAAGAAGGCAAAATACAGAATTCTGAAGAGAAAGCAAATATACCAGGCGATTAGAAATAGCGGCTACACAAAC
This sequence comes from Nostoc sp. LEGE 12450, assembly GCF_015206895.1. Lineage (GTDB taxonomy): Bacteria > Cyanobacteriota > Cyanobacteriia > Cyanobacteriales > Nostocaceae > Nostoc. Next base: position 7,168 of record NZ_JADEXU010000183.1, read on the forward strand.
GAAGTCCGCCTACGCGGACTCAAAGAATTTGAAACCCACGGAGGTGGGTTTTGTTTGTATAGCCGCGAATTCTATTTGCCAGGGCAGGTGTGTTTTGACACTCATTGAGATGCTCTCGTTCGCGGAGCTTACCGGAGGCATTATTCTGGCTCCTGATTTCTGAATTCTAGTTTTGTTACAATACTCAAAAAACAACTTTGGGTAAAATCATCTTAGTAACAGGGCCAGCACGCTCTGGTAAAAGTGAATGGGCGGAAACTCTGGCTATGGAGTCAGGAAAAGCAGTTGTTTACGTAGCAACAGCGACCGATAACACAGATGACCAAGAATGGCATCAACGCATTTTAGAACACCAACAACGCCGTCCTCAAGATTGGGTAACTCTATCTGTACCTATAGAACTGTCTGCTACCCTCGCCGATGCCAAACCCTATACCTGCCTTTTAGTGGATTCTTTAGGAACTTGGGTTGCTAATCTCTTAGAGGAGGGCGAATCTAGCTGGGAAAATATTGTTGTAGAGTTATTAGAGACAGTGGAGTTAGTTGCTGCTGATGTGCTGTTTGTAGCAGAAGAGGTAGGTTGGGGTGTGGTACCAGCTTATCCCCTTGGAAGGATGTTCCGCGATCGCTTGGGTTCTTTAGTGCGCCAACTAGCTGCCCTTAGTGAAACTGTTTATTTAGTAACTGGTGGTCATGTTCTCAATCTTAGTGTCCTTGGTTCGCCATTGCCAACCAAAGAGGGTACTGGAGTATTCAGAAGTCAAGATTCTTAACTATTGATTCAAATTAATCCAAAATCTAAAATCTAAAATTGTCTTATGGCAACCAAACAAGAAGTTAGAGGATACCTTGCCTACTGGTTTCAGTTGGGTAAGAAAGTGATTACGAGCAACGGGAAGGCAAGCATTTTGCCCAAATCGGTGCTAAATGGCGATCGCTATAGTGAAGAATTTGAAGAATGCTGGCAGAAAATTATTGCGCCTGAATCAGGTGATTGTCATTTAGAGGGTACGCAAGAAACCATTGCTGAATTGTTGACACCAGCATGGGATATGGTTCCTTGTGGTCGTTGCAGTATGCCAGTAGCCGCGCGAAACGTCGGGATGCCGGCACTGTTATGTCCCTGTAATAGTTTGCCTAACTGGCCTAATACAGAACTGCCAGCACCACGAGAGCCAATAAAGACTCAAGACCAACTTAAAACAATTCGCGATCGGCTTGTAGATAATATTGCTTAAAAAAGAAGCAATACGGTTCCGTTAAGGCAAGAGACGCGATAAATCGCGTCTTTGTGATCTAGGGCGTGTCATCAAAAAACCTTATCCTAACCGTATTGCCTCTGTCCCCTGGTTTCTTCAATTATTTGAAATCCCTTAGTTCACTTTGGTGGTAGAGAATTTGGCGTTGGACAAGTTTTATTAGCAAAATCACACTGATAAATATAAGGTTCTTGCCAACTTAAGGGAATTTCTAATAAATCCCGCGTTCCTGTTATACCTTGTCCAATAAATAGCAACAAAGCAATGCAGTTTAAAATCGTATGGACGATTCGCCAGCGATTGGATTTGTCTTGATAAATATCTTGAACAATAGCTAACGAAAAAATCATTAGCAGTGCTGCGGTAATACCAATATAATAATGTGACCAATACCACTCATTGGTACGGCGAAATACTCCATCTTGACAGCCTAGTATGACTAAACCTGCACCAGTTAAAGTAGCAAAAACCGCCCTCCACACTCGCTGCTTTGCTCGATAAAGAAATACTAAGGAAGCGATAGTAGCAGCTAATATTAATAGGATAAAAACAACTTGAAAAGGTGCTTTATTCCATAATTGATTTTTAATAATATTTTTACCAATAGGGTAGCTTAATCCGATTAAAGTTAATCCGACAACCGCACTTGTTAGTCTTTCGCCTAATTGCTTATGTTCTACACCCACTACTGGAGGAATTTTACTCTTACTGCCGGCTAAAATTTGCAATCTGCGTTGGCGTGTTTGCCAAGCAAAATTAATCACTGTCCCAATAAGTGGAAACACGAATATGATTGCGATCACTGGATGTAAAAGACCAAGAAAATCTGCTATTCCCATACAAAACCTTTAAATTAATCATCAAATTAATCTCAAATGACAATTTAAAGCATCGTAGTACCACTTAAATTAATTTAAGATAAGAATCTGTTGAATATTTATTTTTGTTATTTTTAGCTAATTTTAAGCAAGTAAAAATGTAAATGCCTTTTGAACAATAAGCCTCTAAAAACTAAACTTGTCTATAACCTGATAGTCAAAGATTGGATAATTTCGCCTTGCGGATAATATCACGTTGGCGTACACTGCGAGGTTTAGCTAATTTCCAAACCGAATAATATTTGTCACTATAAACAATGTCTGTTTTTAAATTATATTTTTTTTCTATCGTTTCGCGCCAACTGTCTGAAGGATTGAATAAAAAAACATCAGCAAACCTATCAGGAATTTTAGGAATTTTTTGATTTTGAACCAACAGAAATTGTACCTTTGGCTCCAAAAGATAGCTCAGAGAGAAGACATTTCCATAATTATTACCCAAAGCATCACTAATCAAAAGTGGGCGAGTGGTCAGATTGATGATTTGGGAAACTTGGGGATTGCCATAGCTTATACCCTTATTCCACCAAGTTTCTGCTTGAAAATTAACCTTAGAAGAAATTAAACCACAAATAATTATCAATCCGACGATCGCATACCAAATATTCTGGCGTGACACGCTCTCATTATATATTTGTGTACCTAGCAAGTAAGCAACAGCTACTTGAATCCCTAAATAAGATGGTATGAAGTATGGTTCAGATGATTGTATACCCTCAACCATTAAATCTGGCAGTATTAGAGGCAGTGCTGGCACGACAATTAATATAATAATAAATAACCAAACTTTATAGTTAGTTGTTTGGCAAAGGAAATAAATTGAATATCCTACAAAAATGAAACAAATTAATGCAATTAAATAGTTAAATTGATTATCTGAACTCAGGTCTATATCAAAAAATATTCGGCTTAATTGCATCAACAAAAATTCAAATCTAGGCATCAAAGATGACTGTGGTGTTGCCTTATCTGCTGAAATCAAAAATTGGAAAAAATCACCTATCACAACCATGAGCCAAGGCATGAAGGCTAAAAAGCCTATCAATGATGCTAGAAGATAAGTTCTGACAGTTGAAGAGAACTGGAACCTAGCAGTAGTAATAACATAAATTCCGTGAGCAATTGCGACAAATACACTCCAAAGAAATGTATAAAGACTGATTGCCAAAGTTACTGCATAAATACTCCAGATAGTAAATGTTTCTGGCTTTTGCCGTTGTTTTACTAGTTCATCTTGATCTTGTGATTCTAGGCGCATTGCTCGCAGCAAAGAAGCACTAGATAGTAATATGGTGACTAACCAGAGAACATATTCTTGTGCTTCTTGGGCGTATACTAGTTGAATTGGAGAAATTGCCATAAGTGCGATCGCTACACCAGGAACTAATAGCGGCACATTAAATAATTCTCGACATAGCCAATAAACACCAGGGAAAACCAGCAAACTGATCAAAGCAGATAAACTTCTGATCGCCGTCACCGAATTACCAAAAACTTCCAACCATAATCTGGCTATTATGTAATAAAGCGGTGGATGTAAAGAATCTTCTTTAGCCAAAGTCATGATTGTGTCATTTAAGCTTTTTTGATTTACCCCTTGAAACTGAGCAAAACTTTCTTTGCCAATGACACTACCATTAAATAGTTTATTTTGTGCTTCAGTTCTTGTATAACCAGAAATTCGCAATGAGGTATAGGTTTCATCATGGGAGTAAACCTTGGTATCAAGGTTAAAAAAGCGAAACAATATACCCATCGTCAATAAGAAAATAATTAAAAATCGCAACCAACTCGGAGCAAATTTGAGGTGGTGCATAAGTAGTTTTCCCAATATTTTGTCTAAAATAATCCAGTCAGGCGCACTACTGGATGAAGTGCCGCAGCTACGCCCATCATCATAATTCGTAATTCGTAATTACGAGTTATATCTAAGTCTGTTCATTACACATCCCAATGGACGTTAGGACTAAAGATAATTTTTACAATATTTGATAACGCCATCTAGCAAAATCTTTGGTATTAGATATGGTTAAAAAATCAATAGTTTTAAAGTGTCGGTCTATAGCGGGAATACTGCATATTTTAGCTCCAATATTCAAGTATGCCTGCAAAATTTTAGGAATTTCCACATTATACGGATCTGGACAATTTTGAGGCAGTTCTAGACAAGACTGTGAATTTGGATAAACCAAAATACTTGGATGCATCAAGCCATTCTGTTGAAAATAATTATAAGCGCAAGTAGCGTGCGAAGAAGATTGTGTTAGTAAGGATGCACAGCCAAAGAAGTATTGATTTTTACTCCAGATAAGATAATTTGCTAGCCCTTTCCATAATAGTAAAAGTGCCTGACTGTTGCGGTATTCTTTAGCTATACATGCCCGCCCAACTTCAACTGATGCCTGAAGCACAGAATTAGGAATTGCATTAAGATTAAATATATCGGCAGCATCAAAGCCTAGTCTTTGAGAAGCCATTGTATAGGTTTGCATCCGATAAGTTCCAATGGTTTTACCCGTTTGTTTGGAAATCATGATTAAATGATGGCAAACTGCATCAAACTTATCTATATCCATCTGAGTAAAGTTAGAAGCAGAAAATCCCAAGCCTAATTCTAGATTAAAAACTTCAAAGCGTAACCGAAATATTGATTCTAATTCTTCTTCGGTTGAAGCCAGTCGTAGGGTATATTTTTCAGTTTGAAGTATGGGAAAATCTTCAAAAGAGGGAGGAGGATTCAGTGAGTAATTGATGTTGCATCCAGAAACTTCCATCTATCTTCCTACCTAGATTTGCGAAAATATCCTACTATGATTTAGGCACTATACAAATAGCTCACATTATGCATTAATGTGTCGTAGCGTGATTGAGACAGTTTTCGATAAAATAACCTCTAGAGAGCTTTCTTGCTCTTTTAGATTAGAGGTATAGTGCTTTTATTATGGACATTAATTCCTAAAAAATCTGGCAATAAGATACAAAATTTTCCTTCGATATAGGCTATAAATACAAGTCAAATAAAAAGACAAGGAGATAGGCTTTTGCCATGAGTCTCAGCAAAATGGGGAAAGCCCCTAGATTCATCTAGGGGCTTGGATGGTTTTGGTTGCGATCGCTATAAAGCGGGCGGGTCTGCGATCGCCATAGGCGGGCAGCGCCATCGCAATCTGCGGTAGATGCACTCTAAAATACTTAATTAATTACGGTGATTATTGTTGTAGTGAACCCTTGTACCAGCCCAAAGCAACTTCTCCCGTAGCGTCTGATAGTAGGAATTGTTCTCGCGCAAAATAATAAATTTAGCCCGACACTCTGCCATCCGCACATCAACGCGGTGTCCAGGCCAAATAGAAGTCCCTAACACCCCATCTGTCCACAGTTTGGTACTCAAATCGTAATCCCCCAAAGGCCAAATACTCACCACAGAACCAGGGGGTAAAACGAGGGGGCGACTAGAAAGGCTCATTGCACAAATGGGAGTGATGGTAAGCGCCTCCATACCATCGTGCATAATCGGCCCATTAGCAGAAACGGTGTAACCAGTAGAACCTGTGGGAGTAGAAATAATCAACCCATCCCCAACGTACTGATCGACTACCTCACCATCGATTTCCATTTCTAGAATTGAGGTTATCATTCGGTCAGCAGAGGCGGGTTTGACACAAAATTCATTCAAAGCCAGGTAACGCTCACTCACTGGTTCTAAATTAGACCCGTGACCCTCATACACCGCAGCTTGTAACATCATCCGTCGTTGGATAGCATAGCGATCCTCAAACAGCCGATCCCAAACTTTCTCTGTATCCTGAAACTCTTCCACCGACTCAGTTAAAAACCCCAGATGACCTCCCACATTCACTCCCAGAATAGGGATGCCCGCTGGGGCTAAATGTCTGGCACCAGTTAAAACAGTACCATCGCCACCGAGTACCAAGGCGAGATCGATTGGTTGAGCCGCCGAAGCCAAAAAGACTGGATAAGGGTTGTCTTTTGGCCCACTTGGCCCCATCAACACCTGGCACTCGCGGCTTTCTAGTTGTTTCGCACAGATTTCTGCCCATTGTTTACTCCGGGCATCCCGCGCTTTATAAGCAATGATTACCTGCTTGAGTTGCACGCACAATTACCATTTCAGGAGATTAAACTGCTCCATATCGACGGTATCGCGGTTGCGATAAATGGCAAGCACGATCGCTAAACCCACCGCCGCCTCGGCTGCGGCCACGGTAATCACAAATACTGTGAAAACCTGACCCTTAATTAATGTTGAGTCGAGGAAGTTGGAAAATGCCATTAAATTCAGATTAACAGCATTGAGCAGTAATTCAATTGACATCAGCACCCGCACAGCGTTGCGGCTGGTAATTAAACCGTAGATGCCGATGCAGAATAAAGCTGCTGCTAGTAATAAAAAGTACTGGAGTTGCATGAATTTGGGTATCCCTCCTGAAAAACTGGCTGTTTATCTGCGAATGAAGTCGCAAATATTACTCTTTTGTCTCGCTGGTTGTTGATACTAGTTCTCTAGGGCGTTCTTGTAAAGTCAAAACAGTTTGCCCCACATTGGATCGTGTCAATTGATCTGGCAAATACTCACGACGTGCCAAAATAATTGCTCCTACCATCGCTATCAACAGCAAAATGGAAGCCAGTTCAAAAGGTAGTAAAAAGTCAGTGAAAAAATGCTCTCCAATCACAACTATTGAGCTTTCACCACCCACTACAGGAGTAGTTGAGTAAGCCCAAGGAGTAGCCAGCACCATTGTACTTAAAAGACCAAACAATCCTACGCTGACTAGACCAGTAAGTAATTTACGCACCCAAGAGTTAGGAAATGCGACAAAATCTTGACGCTTGTTCACCAACATGATGGCAAACAAAATCAGCACGTTAACCGCCCCAACATAAATTAGTATTTGTGCAGCGGCAACAAAATCACCATTTAGCAAGAGGTAGATTCCCGCCATACTGATGAACACACCCCCTAGCATAAAGGCAGAATAGACAATGCTAGAGAACAGCACCACACCAATGGCTGCCCCAATCATCATCACGCCCAGTATGCCAAGTGATACTAACTGTACTCCTTCTGCTAGATTCACTGTTTTTTGTCCTTAGTCATTGGTCATTAGTCATTGGTCATTGGTCATTAGTCATTAGTCATCGGTCATTAGTCATTAGTGAAATAACAAAGGACAAAGGACAAATGACAATGGACAAATGACATTTATTTTTCTGTTTGTTCTACCAGGTCTTCTGGACGCGCACCTGCACGTGGCGCATCTGCGGGCAGTCCGTGGGGTTCGAGGACACCCTTGGGTAGGTAAACTAGTTCGCGCAGTGGTGTAACCATTGGGTCATCTGTTACTTTATAGGGCAGACGGCCTAGGGCTACGTTGTCATAATTCAATTCATGGCGATCGTAAGTGGCAAGCTCATACTCTTCTGTCATGGATAGACAGTTAGTGGGGCAAAATTCCACACAGTTACCGCAAAAGATACAAACTCCAAAGTCGATGCTGTAGTGGTTGAGTTTTTTCTTTTTGCTGGCTTTGTCGTATTCCCAATCTACTACAGGCAGGTTAATTGGACAAACGCGAACGCAAACTTCGCAGGCGATGCACTTATCAAATTCAAAGTGAATCCTACCGCGAAACCGTTCGCCAGGAATCAGTTTCTCGTAAGGGTACTGTACAGTAATCGGTCGCCGCCGCATGTGGTCGAATGTGACAGAAAGCCCCTGACCAATGTAACGTGCAGCTTGTACCGTTTCTTTGGCGTAATCACCAACTTGTTTCAGGAACTTGAGCATTTTTGGTTCACTCTCTCTTTTTAAGCTATCAGCGTTATTTATCCCTTGTCCTTTGTCCTTGGTCATTAGTCATTTGTACAAATGACTAACAACAACTAATGACTAATGACTAACCACCAAAAGCGAAGGGAAAGGCTAGTTTCAGAGCGGCGGTTAATAGAAGATTAACCAAACCAACTGGTAACAAAAACTTCCATCCTAAATCTAACAGTTGGTCAATCCGTACCCGTGGCACTGTCCAGCGCAACAGGATGGCGACAAACACTAGTAAATAGGCTTTGAAGACGGTCATCGTGATTCCCAAAGAAGCAGTTACTATCTGGAACACGGGATTTAATTCACTGACTCCCAGCCAACCAGCGATGAGGTTGAGGGGAATAGGAAAGTCCCAACCGCCCAGGTAGAGAATTGCTACTAATAAGGAAGAAAGGATCAAGTTAACGTAGGAACCCAGGTAGAACAGACCGAATTTCATGCCTGAGTATTCAGTCTGATAACCTGCGACGATTTCTTCTTCCGCTTCAGGTAAGTCAAAGGGTAATCGTTCGCATTCAGCTAGGGCGGCTATCCAAAAGATCAGAAAACCGATTGGTTGTCGCCAAATGTTCCAGCCCAGAATGCCGTAGCCAGATTGTTGATTGACAATATCAACGGTGCTGAGGCTGTTAGACATCATAGCGATCGCTAACACCGCCAGCGCCAAAGGAATTTCATAACTAATAGATTGCGCTGCTGCCCGTAAGCCCCCTAAGAGGGAGTATTTGTTATTAGATGCGTAGCCAGCCATCAGCAAGCCAATGGGTTGAATGCTTGACAAGGCAATCCACAAGAATACGCCCATACCCACATTGCTAATAACGATATTCTGCCCAAAGGGAACGATCAGGAACGACAGAAAAACCGGAATTACAACAATAATTGGGCCGAGGGTAAACAGCCAGGGGTCAGACTTGGCTGGTACTATATCTTCTTTAAATACCAGCTTCAAACCATCAGCTACAGGTACCAGCAACCCAAAAGGTCCCTGGTATTCTGGCCCAATTCGCTGCTGTGCGGAGGCGGAAATTTTCCGTTCTAGCCAAGTAGCAACTAATACCCCCACTGTTGCCCCAATCAGCATCAGTATCATTGGCAGGGGCATCCAAATCGCTTTGGCTGTCCCTGCTGGTATACCTAAATCCCGGAGGGATTCAATAAAAGTTCCTTGGAGGTCAATTCCTGAGTTCATGTTTCCGCTCTTTAAGACATCGAGTCATGGTGAGTTACAACTATTAGTTAAATTAATACCTGTAAATTCACCCATTTTTAATTTTTGCCCAGATGATGCTTGATTGAAGATTTGTCGCTAATTCCCATGCCTAGTATATCCTTGGATGGTTTTAGCCCTCTGAAGCGATATGAGAACTTCTACTTATGGTTGGCATTGGGATTGGCTATTCAAGGGACAAGAAGGGCAGAGAGAAGGGG
>NZ_JADEXU010000184.1 GCF_015206895.1 Nostoc sp. LEGE 12450
GCGTATTGGTTAATCCAAATTTCTTGTAGGGGTACGCCCATCGCCACTAACAGTAGGTGGGGGCGGGCTATCCGAATAGCCTCTAATACTTGCTGCGTTTGTGCTTCAGAAAAATAGCCGTGCTGAGTACCGGCAACTATCAAGCCAGAACACGCTTTTTTCAGGTTAGCTGCCGCTTCCTCAGCTACGCCCGGCTTACCACCGAGAAAATAGACTGATAAGCCTTTTGCCGCCCCATCTTTGCACAAAGCCGGAACTAAATCAGTGCCATTTAGATTATGCACCAATGGTGTACCCAAGAAAGCGCTACCCCAACGAACTCCACTCCCATCTGCCAACAACAAATCACTCTGCTCTAACACCTTTGCGAATACTGGGTTTTTGGCAGCAGTTACCATAGTGTGGGCGTTGCCATAATACACGCGACCGCCCTGCCTCTTCAGCAACCGCATCAGTAACAGTTCAGTTGCTTCGTCTAAAGACATACGATCAAAATCAGTGTTGAGAAAACTAACTCGGTCTGCCATATAATTTAATGTTTGCCATCTGGAATTGCGAAATAGTGGGATTTAGAGCATTACCCATGTTTTCTGCTCACCGGAATCTATTGATATTGCTACCTAGTAATTAATAGAAAACATTACAGTTGCTGGTAGGTGAGCAATACCTGCAATAAAACTGAAATCTTTAATCTGTCAGGACTTTTAAGATACTTCCATTGTTTTTAATGTGTAAGTACCATAAAAGATTTGAAAAGACTTGAGATTTTATTCATAAAGTTGAGTAAAGATTTAGTGAAGTCTACGTACACTTTCTTACGCAAATACCGCTATAAAATACTATCTTATGGTTACTTGAATTATTTTTTATACAGTATCCTAATGAGGAATAAAATTATCCAGCTAACTATCCGCTTGGCTGTAGCATACAGATAGTCTAAAGTTCATAATATGTTCGTTCCAATACTCAAAATATTTTGGTGACAAAACTTTGCTATCGTCAAAGTTCTATAGGACTATGATTTGATTTTTGAAAAAGACTATTTATTGGACTAAAAGTTGGAACTCACAGCGCTTCAAAGTTCCATTCCTGACTCGATGCCACAGTTCAAATAATTTTTCTTGTTGCTTAAACAGAGCATTTCTGATTTCGCTTGAAACTCCAGGACACTCTGCTATTTGAAATAGGTTTTCCTCTCACTTTCACCCAATAATCCCCCGACATAGTGTCTAAGAGGATGTTTGAAAAGTCCTCTTGTCGGTATCAAAAGTTTTAGCTTTCTCTAAATCCACCCAATACCTCTCGGTTAAGGAATTGGGAGTGACTTTCACTCACGAAATTATTATGGTTTCAGCCGTGTAACCTGCTCCATTTTTGAAAGGATTAGGGCTTAACCGAAAAGTATTGTAAATCCACCGATAAATTGAGGGGCTTTGACTTCGGTTTCCTCTTCTTTAGGGGGTTAAGGGGAATCCAAAAGTGCCTAAAGTTAGAGTAAAACACTTTTCAAACAACCTCTAAGTTTAAATCAACCCCTGGCGTACTGCTAAAGCTGCTGCTTGGACACGATCATCAACGCTAAGTTTGTTGAGAACCATACGTACATAAGACTTGACTGTTCCAAGCGAGAGGTAGAGTTGGTTTGCAATCTGCTGGTTTGAGCGCCCTTGCGCAATAAGTTTAAGAATCTCGCGTTCACGATTACTGAGAATTGGTTCCGCTATTACCTTAGATTGAGGAACATCAGGAACGTTTGCCCTAAGCATCCGAGCAACTTTTTGAGCTATTAGAGGATCTAAATAAGCACCACCTTGAAGTATCAATTGAATGACGGCAATGAGTTGTTCCCATTCAATGGTTTTAAGGCAGTAGCCATCAGCACCAGCTGCAAGCATCCCCATGACCTGGATATCCTCGTCAAAGGCACTTAAGGCTAAAACACGAGTAGTCAAGCAGTTACTTTTTATCTGCTGGGTGGCTGTAATCCCATCCATAACTGGCAGATCAATATCCATTAAGACTACATCTGGCTGGAGTTGGCTAGCTAATTCAACAGCCTGTTCACCGTCCAATGCCTCCCCAACTATACTAAAACCAGGTTCAAGGCTAAATTGCCCTTTCATTCCTCGGCGGATTAAAGCGTGATCGTCAACTAGTAGAACCCGCACAGTTTTCTCTTCGTCAATCTTAGGCATCATTACTTGCTACATCTGGTTATATTCTGTTCATAGTTGCAATCTACGTTATTTATGGCACTTGGGAGAGTAAACCAGAAAGTACTTCCCTCTCCAAGAGAGCTTTCGACACCAATATTTCCTCCGTGAGCCTCAATAATTTGACGACACAAGTACAGACCAAGCCCACTCCTTCCACAATGCCCTCGTCCTTGAATAAAGCGGTGGAACAGCTTTTCCTGAGCTTGCGGTGCAATTCCTGAACCGTAATCACGCACCGAAATCTGCACTTGCCCTTCTCTATAAGGCGTTATCTCAAGAAGAATTTCCCCTTTAGGCTTACTTACCCGCACAGCGTTATCAAGTAAGTTTTGTAAAACGCGTTGAATTTCTAATTCATCACCGTAGACAGTTGGCAGCAATCGAGAAATTTTACAAATAAAGGCTAACTCAGGTGCAGATGTTGCTTTTACCTTACCAATTACTTTAATTAAAATTTTTTCCCAATTCAGGCAATCGCAGGCTAAACACGTGCTATGTGCTTCATAACGGGAGATATCTAAGAGGAGTTCCACAAGCTTAAGCAGATCCTCATTAGCTTCATAATACTCTTCAAACACTTCCTTCCAAGTGTCATTGACTGGACCAAAAGCTCCTCTGCTCATACAGTCTAGGGTGTTTCGAGTAGCAAGTAAAGGAATACGTAAGTCGTGGGAAAGTGCAGATATCATATTTTCAAGCTGTTGGTTACGCACCTCAATGCTTTGTTGACGGTGACGAGTCTTATCAGCGATTGCGTTAAGAACTCCAGCTAGTTGCCCGATTTCGTCTTTAGAAGAATGGTAGAGTTGCACTTCCATTTGTCCCGCTTGCCAAAGTTTACTAACTTGTGTCAATTTGTCTAATGGAAGCTTGACTCGCCGATGCAACAACTGGAGATTTAAAACTGCTCCGAGCAAAATGGTTAATGTGCTGAAAATGTTTATAGCAGTGTTAAGATCATTCAAGTCCCGTACATGATTTTTGCGAACCCTCAAAAGCATCTCTTCGCGCTGAATCAGTTTCTCAATCTCGTTGTCCAAGGAATCAAATAAAGTGCTTTTTGCCAGAGCAGAGTTGCTGACAGAAACAGAAAGCGCTTTTTGCTTCAACTCGATTTGCAACTGGTTATAGATATATCTAATTTTATCGAGTTGCTTTATTTGATCGGGTTTGTCTTGTACGAGATTGTATAGATGGTTGATGCTGTTGTGAAAGTTGGGCTTTTTCTCAACATAATCTATAGGATTGGTTCGTCCCTGACTGGAATTTTCTAAAAAACCTTTTTCTTCATTATCTATCACAGCATTGAGTAGACGTTCTCCTTCTCGTTCTACCAATAAAGTATGGGTTATCCGGTCACATACTTCATGATTTAGGTGTGCTATCAAAAGGTTGAAGACTTGCTGTCCAAATAAAAGCAGCATTAGTACTAGAGTACTAATATGTAGAGGACTTAGAAAATTACCTTTCCTAGATAAATGAGTTAGAAAAGGTATAAAGCTAATAGATATCACTCTAATATCTCCACCACCTTAATTACAATTACTTAGCCTACTAATTAAAACTCAATACTTTAGAACTGCAAGAGCTTTGCTACTATTAAGCTTTCAATGCTGTGATTCAGAAGTGTTAACTGTTTATATATTACATATAGATATTCTTTTTTGTAATTTAGTATTAACAACTAATTTTAAATAAGTTAGTAACAATTATTACATTTTTTAATAAAATAAAAGTAAAATTATTTCTATAAATAATAACATAATACATATAAAATAATATACTTTACACCAAACTTCCTACTTAACCTACTTTTCCTACTTTTCCTACTCTAAAGTTGATAGTGGTTCTCGCTTGAGTGAAATACAAGATGTTAGCAAAGTGTATCTGGGATGAAAGTATACTCCACTGACCTTCGCCAAAAAGTTATTGATGCGTATAAAAATGAATAAGGTTCTCAAAGACACCTGACAAAAAGATTTGATTTAGTGTGAGTTTAACGTTTATGCAGAAGCTAGTAAAGCGATATCAAGTTAGCCGGACAGTTGAGCCAAAGGCACACATTTTTTACGGAGTTCCATAGTAGATTCCCCTACCGTTAGTACCAATAAAGACTAGTCCGAATTGCTGCCAGCTAGCCTCCATTACATTAGGCTCATTGCCGATAGGCTGTTGTAAAGAGGCAATGTTTATCCATGTTGTTCCTCTGTTGAGAGAGCGAAAAATTCCTTCGCCCATACCAACTATTTCCCCATATAAATACAGTGCAGGAATTTTGCTTCCCTTCTGTGGCTTACCAAGGGCAAATAAATAAGCTTTCTTCACCTTAGTAATCTGGGCAAAGTTCACACCGCCATTTGTTGAACGATAAAGTCCGTGCGAATTAAGACTGAGCCAGACTTCGCCATTAACCCCCGGAACCGTTTTGAGCATAGACCAATTTTCTGAAAGCAATGATGAGTTTACAATCCTAAAGGATGCGCCTCCATTGTTACTACGGTATAACTTGCCACCGCTATAGTAGTAAAAAGTGTTGCCATTTAATTTGTCAGCTACTAATGGTTGACCCCAGTACCAAGGGTCTTTGGGACCATTGGGTAATCCTGATACTTTGCTCCAGGAAAATCCGCCATTAGTTGTACGGATAGGCTGTCCTTCTTTGATAATTGCGACAAATAGATTTGAGTTGGTTGCTGACATGGCTACACGCAACGGTATTGTATTCTGCGGAAATGAGTAAAATTTTTTCCATGTCAGTCCCCCATCTGCCGAAGTTGCTCCCGTATAAGTATTGTTCCATTCATTACTACCGACACGCACCATTTGTGAAGGGTTGCTTTCGCTATAAGCAAGGCCATAGGTATGCTGGAAGCGAGGACTATTATTGCCGCCAAACTGCTTAGATGGGTAGACATCTAACCTATTGCTGTGGTTAAATCCATCCACATCAGCAACACCGCTCAACAATTGAGAGCCACTAGGAGGCGAGACTAGCGCGAAGGTAACTAGCTGCTCATGTCCTTTTTCATAGTTCGACCAAACAGATGACTGTGCGTTGATGTTGTCTGTCCGCCATGTTCCAAACCAGTCTGTTAACCAGACCCGTCCAGGAGTTTTTGGGTCAAATTCAATAGCTGAGGCTGCGGAGGTAAAATACCACTCTGGCCACCACGGCACTTGAGGTTTCAAGGTATGCTTTTTCTGTTGCCATGTAGCCCCACCATTAGTAGATTCAAATATTCCACTATCATTTTTTGGGGAAATATGCTGGTCATAAACAATTAAAAGGTGATTGGGGTTATTTGGATCTACAGAAATGGCATTAAATTCAGTTTTCGCATTAGTTGGTGTGATACTGCTCCAGAGCTTGTTTGTATATTTGCTAACACCTAATCTATGCGTTACATATAGAACTTCGCCGTTTGCGAGGACCATTCTATTTACTTGTGATGGGCTTCCTGGTATTTTGCTCCAGGTAACACCCGCATCAGTGGATTTATATATGCCATTTCCATAGGCATTGGCATAGACTAGTCCAGACACATTTTTGTTAAATACAATACCTACAATTCCAATATTTGCTTCCGGCTTTTCGGGAAAGGAGCTAACCTTGCCCCATGTCGTGCCACCATTTGAAGACTTCCATAGCCCACTTAACCGCGAACCAAAGAAAATAACATTGGAATTAAAGGGATTAACGGCTAGCCTTTCTCCTAGCCAACGTCGATTTTCATTGCCGCCCATTGGCAAGTCTATTTTCAGCTTAGTCCAAGTTTGACCGCGATCGCTCGATTTAAAAATTGTTCCTAATCTACTCCAACTAGCAGTGTATTTACCTGCTGCTATGTATAGAATATTTGGGTTATTTGGGTCAAGTGCTAAGGCCTCTCCTCCATAGTAATTGCTCTGTTGCAGACTAAATTTGTCTGTTAGCGGAATCCATTTGTAATCTTTTGAATTCCAACGATAAAAGCCACCGATATCAGTTTTGATGTAGGCCAAATCTCGCTCTAGTGGATGCAAATAAACGCCTGTAACATAACCACCTCCCCCGATAGAGACATTAGTCCAGTGATAGTCTGATGTAGCACTGCGAGTAGGCTTAAGGGGTTTAAATGTAACGACAATAGTCAGCGCAATTATAGCAATACAAGTTGTTTTCCCTAACAGCCTCCAGAAACGGCGATCACTCATACCGATTGACTAAGTTCAAGATATAAAGTGCATTCATATTTTTACACAAATTGTTACGAAATATCTAATTTATTTAGATAACTCAGTATTCAAGCCAAAGTCTTTTATTGCTAAATATAAGCCAATAAAACTAATGTAGCTTTATCGGTTAAATTTTTAGAAAGTATAGATTAATATGGGAAAGTGCAAGATATAACTAGAATTATCAAAATCTTGGCAAATGTGTGCTATCAATCGATTTAAGAGCATTTTCTATATCTCTTCTCGCTTTAGGTATCTAGCTTTTCAATAAGGTGACAGGTAAGGTAAACCAAAATGTAGTACCTTCGACAGTATTTTCTACGTTGATAGTGCCTTTGTGAGCCTCCACAATTTGAAGGCATAAGTAGAGACCTAGCTTATCTATGTTATTCCGGCCACGTCCTTGAATAAAGTTATTAAAAAGGTTTTCGTTGTCTAAAGGAGCAATCCCCAAGGTATTGCATCGTACCGATATTTTTACTTTCTCAACTCCAAATAATGCTACCTCAAGGGTAATTTCCTGGTCTGGATTATTGGCTTTTACAGCATTGTCAATTAGGGTCTGTACAACTCGTTGAATCTCAAGAGCATCGCCACACACAACTGGCAGTGAAGAAGCAATTTTATATCTAATTACAGACTTTTCTTGCCGAATACCATTGGTGCGGATAATGGTTTCGACAAAAATATCTTTCCAGTTAAGAATTTCGTACTTCAAGGTTTTAGAAACTTCGGTTTTGTAGCGAGATACATTTAACAGAGCTTCGACAAACTTCAAGAGGTCTGCGTTAGCTTGGCGGCAATCTTCTAGCACATCTTTCCAAGTATCGCTCACAGAGCCAAAAGCTCCACCTAGCATCGCGTACAGAGCGCCACGAATACCTAGCAAAGGAGTGCGTAGATCGTGGGAAAGGGCAGAAATTAAGTATTCAATCTGTTTGTGTTCATCACTAGTTATACGTTGTAGCTTGTAGAAATTACGCTTTAACTCCAGTTGAGCCATTACTTGACGGCTCAACACTTGCAATGCTTCCAGTTGTTCTGAGTTTAGTTGTCGCGGTACATGGTCTATCACACAGAGTGTTCCTAAAGCATATCCTTCGGGTGTTATCAGCGGCGTACCAGCATAAAACCGAATATAAGGGTCGGAAGTTACTAATGGATTGGTAGCAAAACGTGGATCGAGTAGTGTATCTGAAATAATTAAAGTGTCATGGGGCTGCAAAATTGCCTGGGCACAGAATGCCAGATCACGGGAGGTTGATTCAGTATCTAATCCGACTTTCGATTTGAACCACTGACGAGACTCATCAATTAAGCTGATTAAAGCTATCGGAGTACCACAAATTTGTGCTGATAAACGAGTGAGATCATCAAAGGCAGCTTCACAAATAGTGTCTAAAATTCGATATTGGCGCAGGGCTTGGAGCCTAAGAGTTTCATTGTTAGTTAATATAATTTCATTCATTACAAGAATGTGAAGCATGATCTGCGTATATTAAAGATAAATCCTAAGATTTATTTTGTCATCTTTCTCTCGCCATAAATTTACTTTTTTCATTGTATTGGCAAGTATCGATTCTGTAGGAGGTAATTATTATAAATAATAATGAGAAATTAGGTACAGCTAGGTGGATAGCTAAGTGGATAATTTTATTTAACTCTAGAGGATGCTGTCTACATCAATGCAATCTTGACCATTAGACAGTTTTGTAATTGCTGTTTAAGAAGGAAACTTTACCAAGACTTATTAATAAAGTTTTCAGATCCAATATAGTATAAATTTATAGTATGAACTTGGAAGTTTACTTAGGCGATCACAAAACGCCACCTAGACTTTGTAATTCCGCAGCCACTTCCCGACTTGAGAGGATTCTTAATGGCTAATTATATAGAGATATCTGGATACTCTGGCAAATCAGTAGCAAAGCGAAAGCCTTGGCAACTTTACTTACTTCTAACTCTAGCTACTAATCTAGCTTTCTGGGCCTTAGCCTTTCTTTATCTAAAGGTCACCCCACCAACCTATACCAGTTCTTCAGCTATTAATTTGCCAGGAGCGGCATCAAACGCCAATGTTAATTTACCAGGTATTGGTCAGGCTTCTTATGAAAATTCGTCTCCCTATTCTTTGAGTTCTTCTCAAGACCCAAGAGAAAACTATAAATTTATTGCTGTAAGCGAACCTGTATTGAAGGCATCTGCTACTCGACTCAATATGTCTTTAGGAGAGTTCGGCAGTCCACGGCTCAAAGTATTAGATAATACTACTTTAATGACAGTTGAGTTTATGGGTACAAGTCCTGAAGAAGCTCAGCAAAAATCTTTAGCTTTTTACCAAGCCTTTGAAACTAGACTTAATCAGTTGAGAACTGAAGAAGCTGCCAGACGAGATGCAGGTTTCCAGGTACCACTTGATTCATCGCAGAAAAAATTACAAAGGGCACAGAAGAACCTTTCTGCCTACAAAGCAAATTCAGGATTGAATTCTGAAGAGCAAATTAAGGATCTGGCAAGCAATATTGAACAGCTACGCAGACAAAGAGTAGAAATATTAGCTCAACAACAGCAAGCTAGTACTCGTTTAAGACAATTATCGGAGAATTTAAAATTATCTGCTGGGCAAGCTACAGATGCTTTCGTGCTTCAAACCGATCAAATATTTCAGCAGAACTTAAAAAACTTTAGTCAAGCTAATGCTAATCTGGCTGTTCTGGAATCTAAATTTTTGCCTAATCATCCTACAGTAGTTGCAAATAAAGCCGAGCGAGATTCTACTCAGTCAGCCTTGCTAGCCCGTAGTCAGTCTCTTCTGGGGCGACCAGTAAGCTTGGAAAACTTAGCGCAACTTAACCTTAGTAACACTAGCTCTGGTACGGCTTCACGAGAAGCTCTTTTCCAACAGCTAATTGTAGTTCAAGTAGACCAAAAAGGACTCACAGCACAAGCTAAATCAATTGACCAACAGATGGTGCAGCTAGAAAATAGACTGAAAAAGCTAGCACAGCAAGAGTCTAATCTGGATGCCTTGAAGAGAGATATGCAAGTAGCTGAGGCAGTCTTTTCTTCTACTTTGACCAGACTCGATATTGGCAAGTCAAATGGTTTTGGTTCTTACCCACTTATTCAAGTTATTGCAAAACCTAGCTTACCAAATAGTCCTGTTGCACCAAAAAAAGCATACGTTTATCTTGGTGCAACTGCTGGCTCCATTTTTTCAACTACCGGGATAGTGTTACTTTGGTTGCGCGAACACAAGCGTAAAATTTGTGAGATATCGAATAATTTCTAAATATACATACTTAGAAAGTACACATTAGTATTAGTAACCAAAATTGAAACAAAGTTTTTTAAAAGTTAGAAAAACAGGAAAACAATTTTTACTAAATATATATAATTAATATTCCTAGTTATAACTCGGATGAAACCTCAGAATTTAGAAGAGAAAGTTGTTTGGTACTCTTTAATAGGAACTTATTGCTTTTACTTTATTGGAGCATACTACTTTTCAATATCTATAATTGCATGGCTGTTAGCGCTATACGTAGGTAAGAAGCTTTGGAACCAAACTGAAAATACACCAACTGAAGAAAAAGTAACTATTCCTCCCAGTGTATGGGTATGGATTATTTTTATGTTGGTGATGGAATTTGCTTTGATTATGGGTCATATAGACTTTGAGCTGGGAGTAGGTAAGATTATTACTTCCTCAATTAACTGGGCAAGGAATTGGGCTTATTTGGCATTATTTCCGTTAATTGGTTGCCTTAATATCCGCCCAAAATTGATTTACCGAGGTGTCTGTATTGTTTGCCTGCAAAGTTTAATCATAATTCCAATTTTCTATCTAGCACACGCGATACATTTACCAAATGCTTTGTACAGTAATTCTCTACTTCAGTTAATAGGAGGTAATGATCAAATATTTTATAGTGTTAAACTCTACGGATTTGAAGAAGGAAATGTCAATCAAATTCGACTGTCATTGTTTGCACCTTGGCCTCCTGCTTTAGGATTAGTAGGCTGCGTCTATTTTTTTCTTGCTTCTCAAGAATCTGACAAAAAGTGGCGGTTAATTGGCATGATTGCTTCTGTTGCTATGATTATATCTTCAGTGTCACGTTTAGGTATTGTCTGTCTTGTGGTCGTTCCATTTCTAACTTGGTTTTTGGTAAATTTTATTAAACCTGAAATACAAATTCTAACGGGAGTAACTAGTTTTTTTGCGGGGATATTTGCTCCTCTAATTATCGATTTTATACAAGTATTTAAACAACAGTTCTCTGAAGCGCGAGCAGACTCTTCTCGTCTGAGAGAAGTTTTAGGACGCTTGGCTTTAGAAGGTTGGAAAGAAGCTCCTATATGGGGGCATGGAATTGTTTCTCCTCGTGGGATTTTATTTACAAAATTTATGCCTGTTGGTACTCATCATACTTGGTTTGGGCTTCTATTTGAAAAAGGAATGGTAGGTTTGATTGGATTAGCATTCCCTTTGTTATGGAGCTTTATAGATTTGCTTTGCAAAGCCTATAAAAGCAGCACTGCTAAGGTTGCATTGAGCATAATTTTAGTTTTATTTTTATTCACTTTTGGTGAAAAAATAGAAGGTCTAGTATACCTTTATTGGCCTGGTTTAATGATAATGGGTATTGCATTTAAAGAAAAAGTTAATATTTAATTAATATTGAATTAATCTTTAGTATAAATCTAATTTGTATAAAACTAAGTTTAGGTAATTAAATGCTAATCAATAAGCTAAAACAGCAATTATCCGGTCAATTTATTCGCAATGTTGGTTGGCTAGGAGGAGCTGAATTAGCAAATCGGATATTTCGTTTAGGAACAACAATTACTCTAGCCCGCTTGTTAAATCCTTATGACTACGGGTTAGTAGCAGTGGTTTTAACAACCAATGAATTTGCAACTGTTTTTACTCTCAAAGCTGGGATTGGGTCTAAAATTATTCAGGCTGATGAACAAGAGATAAAAGTTATATGTGATACTTCTTACTGGCTAAATTGGATTTTATGTAGCTCAATTTTTGCGATTCAGTGTATTGCTGCTTTTCCTATTGCTTTGTTTTATGGAAATAACCAAGTTATTCTGCCTATCTGCGTTGCCGCTCTTGTCTATCTAATGTTCCCAATGTTCATGATTCAGTCTGCACTGATTCAACGAGAGAATCGGCTAAATATTGCGGCTTTATGTAATGTTACTCAATCGTTAATCGCCAATGTTTCAACAATAGCTCTAGCTCTATTGGGTTGGGGGATGTGGGCTGTAGTTTTACCTATTGTTCTATCAACTCCAGTATGGATCATAATTAGTTATATGAATCATTCGTGGCGGCCTCCTAAGTCTTTCAAGCTGGAACGATGGCAGGAAATCACGAAGTTTGGTAAAGATATACTTGGTGTTGAATTACTAAATAAACTTAGAAGTAATATAGATTACTTACTGATTGGGCGTTTTTTAGGAATTAATGCGTTAGGAATATACTATTTCGCTTTCAATGCTGGATTAGGGATTAGTTTGAATGTTATGAGTGCAGTTACTTCAGCTTTATTCCCTCATCTTTGCCAGGTTCGCGGTGACTTTAAGCAGCTAAAGGAGCGATATTTTAGTAGTCTAAAATCAACTGCTATGTTCACTGTCCCACTTATTCTTCTACAGTCAAGTTTGGCACCGTTTTATGTACCGATTGTTTTTGGGCAAAAGTGGGTAGTAGCGGTTCCTATCTTGATTACTATCTGTCTTTCAGCTCTACCGCTCGCTATTTATAATCCCACTTACTTGCTACTCAACGCTATAGGTAAAACCCATATTAATCTCTACTGGAATCTGATTTATACTGTGTTGTTCACGATTTTCTTGTTAATAGCTGTACAATGGGGTATTTTTGGGGTAGCCCTAACAGTATTTATTTGTCAGGTAGTAGCCCAGCCTGCATTTAGCATTTGGGGTATTAGATATTTCTTGACTCAAAAGTCACCTTGATTAATTGTAAAAAAGCCATGAATTTAACTGTAATTTTAACTATGCAGATTTATTAATCTATTATATTAGTGCTAATTTAAATCTATGCTTATTTATGCTTATAGAATTTGAGAGGTGAAATGAAATAAAAATAAAAATTAAGCTCCTAAAAATCCCAAGTTTCGCATTAATTAATATTTTTTTAAAGGAGTTAGATTGGTAAAAATTCTTCTGGCAGGTTGGTTCAGTTTTGAGAAATGCAACGTCACAGCTGGCGATTTGATGGCGCGAGATATCGTCTGCGAGTGGGTTGAGAAGGCTGGTTACAGGTATGATGTTGCTCTTGCACCTCCTTTTATTGGTGGTGTCGATTGGCGTTTAGCCGATCCTCATATTTATTCACACGTTGTGTTTGTATGTGGCCCTTTTCCTTATGTCAAACTATCTAATGAATTTGTAGAACACTTCAGTTCCTGCCGTATGATTGGCGTTGACCTATCAATGATCGAGCCAATTGATAATTGGAATCCTTTCGATGTACTTCTAGAAAGAGACAGTTCTGCTTGTACACGCCCAGATATTACCTTCCTATCACACCAAGCGAAAGTACCGGTTGTGGGTATTATTCTGGTTCATCCGCAACATGAATATAAAGACAAAGGCAGACATGAAATCGCACATGAGGCTATTAACCGACTCATGGCCTCACGTGAGATGGTAACAGTGCCTATTGATACAGGTTTAGACCCTAACCAAACAAATCTCAAAAGCGCTGCCGAGATCGAATCGCTAATTTCCCGCATGGACTTTGTAGTGACAACACGTTTACACGGTACTGTATTAGCACTAAAGAATGGAGTTCCGGTTATTGCCATAGACCCGATCGCAGGGGGAGCTAAGATAGTACTTCAAACAGAAACGATTGGCTGGCCTGTTGTGTTTAGCGCTGATAGCCTTACAGATGAAGCGTTACAGCAAGCTTTTGATTACTGTTACACAGAACAAGCGCGAGAAAAAGCCAGAGAATGTCGCGCTCGCGCTATTAAGCTAGTTGAACAAGTGCGCGATGAATTCATCATAGCTCTAGATTCACCAAGTTCAGCAAGTGCAAGAGTTTGGCGTGAGGAAGCGCTTGACAAATCCCAGTTAGAACCACCACGTCTGCCAATTAGAAAAGTAGCTATCAGGAAAGCGAGAACCTTTAAGAAGAAAGCAACATATGCGATCGTTAAGTTGCTTTTAGGCAATAAAAAAACTGAAGCTCTTCTCAGCAAGCTGTAATGAATTAAAATTGCTTGACAGATTTGCGAGGTTTATTCATAGCCAAGAAATAGCCCATAGTAACTATTGATTGGTGATTGTCAGAAATAAAAAAATGTAATTAATAGACGCATCAATGTATTAATTGACGAACTTAGATATTCATATCGAGGAAGGCTAATCTTTATGTCACCGCAAATATCTGTAATTATCCCTGCTTACAATGCTGAACGAACTATCTTAGAGACTATCGCATCCGCTCAACAACAAACATTCTCAGATTTCGAGTTAATTGTAATTAATGATGGCTCAACTGATGGGACTTTAGAATTGCTTAATTCAGTTGAAGACCCTCGGCTCAAAATTTTCTCATACAGCAATGGCGGTTTACCAGTAGCTCGCAATCGTGGTATTTCTCAAGCCAGTGGAGAGTTTATTACCTTTCTCGATGCTGATGATTTATGGACACCTGATAAGTTAGAAGCTCAAGTTGCCGCTTTGCAACAGCATCCAGAGGCAGGGCTAGCCTATAGCTGGACTTATTTCATGGATGATAAAGGAGAGTCTTTTCATACTAGTAATACTGTAACTTTTGAAGGGAATGTTTATAGCAATTTATTACTAGGGAATTTCTTAGAAAGTGGCTCAAATCCTCTGATTCGTAGGCAAGCTATTGACACTGTAGGAGAGTTTGATTCTACCCTAAAATATTGTGAAGATTGGGAATATTGGTTACGGCTTGCAGCTCGTTGGCCTTTTGTCGTAGTTCCTAAACAACAAATTTTTTATCGCCAAACATCAGGGGCAATGTCATCCAATATTGAGGTAGCAGAAAAATACCATCTTATTTTTATTGAAAGGGCATTTCAATCGGCACCTTTAGAATCTCGCTCGCTTAAAAATCAGAGTCTAGCTAATATCTATGAGTTTTTAGCACAGCTATACTTGACGCGACTTCCTGGCGTTAGTGGGGCAAAGTTGGCTCGCCAAAAGTTGCAAACAGCAATTGCTATGTACCCACAAATTTTATTTAAAAAAAAGACTCAAAGTTTAGTATTCAAGTTGGTATTAATTAGAGTACTTTCACCGAATATTGCTAGCAATCTCCTCCAGTTTATAAGCAAAATTCGCGCTACTCGTATCAAAAACTCCCACAATGATAAAGCTCTTCTATCTAAGGATAATTTCTCGGCTTTGTAGAGATAGTAGTGATATTTGCATATTTCTGAGATTTTCCAAGAATATCAATAGGTATCAATATTGATACTCATTAAGATAGCAGGGCTAATATTTACTTTTACTAAGCTATCTATTCGCGATCACTTGTGATTTAGACTTCTTTGCATTACTTTGTTTCTTTCTGCCTTCTTAGGTAATTTCCAAGGATTTATGATGAATATTGAAACTTACAACACCATACCCCAAGCAAATAACAGCTTCAATAATCAGAACAAAAAAGAGACTTTTTTTACTGTCAAGCTGGTAAAATCTGGCTTAGCAGACATGCTGTGGCAGTTATCTCTTCTATACAGGGTTGCTCAATTACTAGATTATACTTATGTACACACGCCAATTAACTATGATAAACGGTACAGGTTAAATTTTTTGGGAAAGACTATCAAAAAGATTGAAAATGCCATAAATAAACTTATTAAAATTGATAGATATTCTCACATAACTAGTAATTTTCTAGGCTTAGATAGACTGAAATATAACATAAATGAGCAAAAGTTTATTAAGTATAAAATTATTGAAGTCCCCATCAGTGAAATTTATCAAGAAGATAAAATTTCAGATATTGAACAGCTAAAAGAATATGTAAAAGAGTTTATTAATGGGGTAAATCCAACTTCAAAAAAAGTCATTTACTGTTTAACATTTACACCTGAACTATATAAAGGTTTACGTGCTTTTCATCTATATGATCTACTAAATAATGTAGATCCAGAGGCGATTGCACTCAACCCACTGAAGTTTCAATTAGCTGAAAGTTACCGCAAAGCAAGAGAATATAGACCTGTTGATATACCTTTCAATGATGAAAAAGTTAAAGTAGTAGTTCATCTGAGGAAAGGTGATAGGATGTTAGTCAATCTTAATAAAAAACTAATTGGGGTTTTTAGTACAAAGGTTAAAGTATTAGAAAGTTTAAGTGACTTGAGTGAATGGGAAAATAATAACTACTCAAACTCTAATGAGACATATAAAGCTGATAATCTTCTACAAAAAATATTTGATAGATACGGCAAAGATAATTTCTCTGTCATAGTGATGACGGATGGCTATGAGAGGACATTTCAAAATATACGGCACGCTATATCTAAAGGTGAAATAACATTAAGCCAAGAAGAAAAGCGCCAATTATATCTAGCTGAGAAAACAGCAAATCAAGAGTTTGAAAATTTTTCCCACCACTCAAATGTTTCTACTATTATCGGTGAATCTGAAAAAAATACCTTTCCAAGTATTCATGCAATAGTATCTGCGGATATAGTTATCAAGACTACGGGGGGATTTGCTTGGGTATTACACAGCCTCTTCAAAAGTCCGACTCGCCCTTCAGCCATAATTCAATTGGGGCAAGATGAAGACAAAACTGTTGAGGATATTGGACTTTTTTTAGCAGAAAATATTTCGGGGTTTAAAAGCAGATAAGGTGATTTCTAGGAAAGAATTTACCAATAGAGGTAAAATATAGCCTTGATGCAAAAAAACAGGAGCAAGCATTTGGATACGTTAGCCACAGCAGGCGCACCCAAATCATTAACAGCATCGCAAATA
>NZ_JADEXU010000394.1 GCF_015206895.1 Nostoc sp. LEGE 12450
AAAAGTTTAGTCAAAAATTTTGAACGTACACTCGATCGTGCTAATGCCAAGCTCAAGCTTTGTTTTATCAGATTGATGCTCAAAAGACTAGCCACTAACTAGAAAAAGATATCAAATGGGTTCTATAGAACCTAAGTGTATGTATTTATAGAGGTTCAAATAGAACAAACTCAATCTAGTTTGAAATTATTAAGGTGAAAAATTATGACAAGCTTTATTCAAGTACGGTCACACAATGATTTACTACACCCAGTGCGCGAGTGGTTGGAAAAGATAGAAATTCATAACTCTAAATTGGCTCATTTCTTATGCAAAGCTATTCCTGCTCAGTGTCCCTTTGAGCAAGATATCACACTGTTTGGTCGGAAGCTATTTCATATTCCCCCGATGTGTAAATTAAATCCCCTATATGAGGAAGTGGTTGGTTTGCGTTTTAAAGCGCTCTGTTATCTTGCCGATAAATGTGGTGAAGATGTCACAAGCTATTGCTAATAGTCAGTTTGATGTTCTTTGATTAAGCAGCCATTGGTATTTGCAAATATACTGTTGTTACTTACTCAGGTTTATACTAAGCTAACGTACACCTAATTTAGATGTTTGGCTATGTAAGTAGCTGGCAGCTCGCTAAAGTGTTTCCAGACCGTATTGTTGCTTACCGTACCCTGCTGAAATCATTAATATCATCATGACGCACATCTTACTGGTTGAAGATGAAGTCAAACTGGCGCGATTTGTCGAATTAGAATTAAATTATGAAGGCTATCAAGTCAGTATTGCCTACGATGGATTAACTGCACTCACCGCAGCGCGTGAGTTACATCTAGATTTAGTAATTGTAGACTGGGTGTTGCCTGGCTTATCGGGGTTAGAGATTTGCCGCCACCTACGAAATATTAGTGATAAATTGCCGATAATATTATTAACCGTCAAAGATGAAGTAAGCGATCGCATTGTAGGCTTAGACGCTGGTGCTGATGATTACCTCGTTAAGCCCTTCAGTGTTGATGAATTATTGGCCAGAGTTGGCACTCACCTGCGAAGAAATTGGCAAGTAGACAGCGCAGATGTTTTAGAATTTGAAGACTTGAGTTTAAATCGTCGCACGCGCCAAGTGTACCGATATCAAAGGTTAATTGAGTTAACTGCTAAGGAATTTGATTTACTCGAATATTTACTGGCCCATCCACGACAGCTAATTACCTGCGATCGCATTTTACAAGAAGTTTGGGCTTACGACTTCATAAGCGATGCCAACATCATCGAACTTCATATACGCTACCTGCGTCTGAAACTTGAAGCCAATAACGAAAAGTGTCTCATTCAAACTGTGAGTGGTGTAGGCTACACATTGAATGATTGAATGGGGAATGGGGAATGG
>NZ_JADEXU010000185.1 GCF_015206895.1 Nostoc sp. LEGE 12450
GCTATTGGGATAGGGTTTGGTTCGTAGTAATGGAGTAGCCTGAACACCAGGCACAGAGGTAATTTCCAGTGGTCGGGCAATGGGATAAAAAGAATTGCCGTTACCGAAATCTTTGGTAATTGGATGTTGCCCGTATTCTGTGACTAAGGGTGCAGCAGGGCCAAGTCCCACGACACTTTCGCCAGAGACATCGACTGCTAAACGATTATCCAGACGAATACCCCACTCTTGTAACAAGCTGTTAAGTTTGGGATCGGTATTAGGATCGAGCATTAGCAATAAGTTACCGCCGCGATTAAGATATTCTTGCAAAGCTTTGACTTCGCCTTCAAATAGCCCTCGCTTGGGACCAGCCACTATCACAACAGACGCATCTTCAGGAACTTTGGAAGTTTCTCCTAAATTCAGGGGTGATGTTGTAAAGTTTTTATCGCCTAATGCCTGAACTGCTTGTGATATTGCATCTTTACCAGCCGAAAGTTGGCGTTCGCCATGACCTTGAAGTAAGTAAACTTTAGCTGTGGTTGAATTTGTTAGTTGTTGCAGCCGACTAGTTAATCTGATTTCTGACAACCGCTCATTTTGATTTACTGTTTGTACTAATTGCCGTTTATCACCAGATTCTAAATAAACTTCCCCGTAATCTTTAACGCCAAACTTTTCTGCAAGTCCTGGTCTAGTTTGGGGGTCGATGTATTCATATTTAAATTTTGAGCTTTGCCGTTGATAATTTTCTAGTAATTCTCGATCTTGGGGATTTTGGTTAATATCAAACACCCACACCTTAACTGGTTGTGGTAAAACACTCACCAATTCTCGTGACTGGGGCGCAAGGGTAAACAATTGGCTTTCTGTTAAGTCTGACCGCAAGTGGTAGCGAGTCCCCAAAAAGTTAATCAATCCCAAAATTGCCAATACTGCTAGAGTTGCTACTACAGCATTAGTCCCAGCTTGGGTAGAACGACGTTTCCACCAGTTAGTCTCATAGCTTTGCCATATTATCCCCAACCCACTGATTACAACTCCCGCAATCAGAAATACTAATGGAATTAGTCCCCACTGTTCAGAAACTAACCCAACTGTTAAGCCGACAGCAATTAGGAAAGGGCCCAACCAAAACACATATTTCCACAATTTTTTCTTTGCAACTATCTTCATCTTATTTGTCATTTGTCATTTGTCATTTGTCATTGGTTATTTGTCATTTGTCATTTGTCTAAAAATAGTGACATTTTAAAATGTATCGACGAAAATTGAGTGGATAAAAATAAGTCTATACAACTGAATGAATGGCAACAAAGCGTTTCCAAGAATTACAGGTTTATCAATTATCAGAACAGTTGGCAGACGAGATTTGGAAAATTGTTGAGAAATGGGATTTTTTTGCAAAAGATACGATTGGTAAACAGATTGTACGTTCGGCAGATAGTATCGGTACCAATATAGCAGAAGGTGTAGGAAGAGGTAGTTTTCAAGATAATAGACGTTTTATCAAAATAGCGAGAGGCTCTTTGAATGAAACTCAACATTAGTTAAGACGGGCTTATACTCGTAACCTGTTAACTACCGAACAGATAAATGCAATCAAAACAATCATTAACGAACTAGCACCCAAATTAAACTCCTATCTAAACTCAATTGGCAATGTCCCAGATGATAAATAAAAAATACTTCGACTTCGCTCAGTACAAGTGATGAAGGACAAATGACAAATGACAAATCACTATTGCCTTTGAAAGCGCAGTGCATCAATTGATTGAGCGGTGAGAAAGATGCCCAAAAAAATGTAACTGGCGAATAAAATTAAGGCGCTGGTATCAAAAATTCCTTGAGTTAAGGTGTTGTAATGTTTCAACAATGATAAATAACCTAAAGCTTCACCCACTGGGCCAGGGACAATTTTGGCGATTAAATCAATCAATAACAATAATAAAATTACTGCAAACGTGAGGACGGCAGACAAAATTGTGCTGTCTGTTAAAGAGGAAATAAACATTCCTACAGATAAGATTGCTGCTGCTAGTAAGATTAATCCAAAATGACCCAATAAGGGAATTGAAAGCGCCATTGGTGGATTTGATCCACTAATGGCGATCGCTTCAAACACTAGCATGGGTACAACCATTGTGGTAAAAAATGTTAGCACGCCTAATAACTTACCTACTGCTACCGCCCAATTGGTGATTGGTGACGTGGCTAATAGTTCTAAAGTGCCGCGCTTGCGTTCTTCGGCATAGAGTCCCATCGAGAGTATTGGCAAGACAAACAACAATAGCCACCCCATACGATCCAAAAATGCTCGGACAAATTCGTAGGGGACATCTATCGGTGGTGTTGGTACTCCTAGTTGTTGACCTTGTGCATCTATTGCGGCGACTCCTACCAAAATGCCATCTGGCCCTAGCAAAATCATCACGAAGAATAACCCGGCGATGAACCAAAATATGCCTGCGATCGCATAAGCCAAAGGTGATACAAAATAACTCTGTAACTCTCGGCGATAAATGGCAATAATATTACTCAGTACTACACCCATTTACGCTGCCTCTCCTTCGTTGTCTGCTGCTAAGTCTACCTCAGTCTCGAAATTCTTTTCTTCTGTGGTCAGTTGCAAAAACACATCTTCTAAGGTAGCGTTAACTCGCCGCAGTTCATGTAAACCAAAGCCTGCACGC
Organism: Nostoc sp. LEGE 12450; assembly: GCF_015206895.1. GTDB lineage: Bacteria > Cyanobacteriota > Cyanobacteriia > Cyanobacteriales > Nostocaceae > Nostoc. Next base: position 2,676 of record NZ_JADEXU010000185.1, read on the forward strand.
ACCAAGGTTGCAACAATATCCTTTCCTGGTTCTTTTCCTGGTTGCGATATCACCCGCAGATAAGCGCGATTTGTCTGTGGGTGATGACCCCCGGCGGTGGGAATTGATTCGATCAGACTCACACCCGCGACATTTTGCAATACCTGTTTCGCTAGGGCAGCTTCTCCTTCTATTTCCAACTCATACCCGGAACCGCCTGTCAACTGAGTCATCAGGTTTTCTGGCGTATTAGTTGCCACAACTTTACCGCGATTAATAATAGCGACACGGCTACAAGTCATGCTGACTTCTGGCAGAATATGTGTGGAAAGAATAATTGTGTGAGTCCCAGCGAGGCTTTTAATTAAATTCCGCACCTCAATTATTTGTCGAGGATCGAGTCCAACGGTAGGTTCATCTAAAATGATCGCTGGTGGATCGTGGACGATCGCTTGAGCAATTCCTACACGTTGGCGATATCCTTTAGAGAGTTTGCGAATAATTACCCGCCGCTTATCTTCTAAGTTGCAGCGTTTGATAGCGGCTGTTACCTTGTTGGGGCGATCGCCTGCTGAAACTCCCTTAATTTGGGCAACAAAATGCAAAAATCCCTCCACAGTCATATCTGGATATAACGGCGGTGTTTCGGGTAAATAACCAATTCGTTGGCGTACCGCTAGGGAATTTTCATGGACATCATAACCAGCAATCCGGGCATTTCCATTTGTTGCCGGTAAATAACCAGCCAGAATCCGCATGGTTGTGGTTTTACCAGCGCCATTGGGGCCCAACAACCCTAAAATCTCCCCAGGTTCGACGCTAAAAGTGACATCAGTAATCGCTGGGGTGGAGCCGTATATTTTACTCAGATGTTCAACTTCGATCATAAAATCTCATACACAATATCAATTCTTTCAGCCTTTACTCCCTTAGAAATGCTCAAATACCCTAGTTTCTGTATTTGAACACAAATTATTAGCATAATTGCGTACTCAACAATTATGTTCAACTCTGGGAGCGAGAATCTACCTCTATTATGTCTAAAGTAAATAACTCGCACCTGGCTAAAGGCTGAAGTGGGAGCTTTCAGAAGTCTGTCTTTCTTATATAATCATTCTCATGAAAATTATTGTTAAAAATAATTCTGAAGACACATACTTTATACTCAGACTTAAGCTAGATTTAACCTATTGTTAACCTATTGACTTGATCTAGCTATTGGGTAATCAGGTAAATGACTAAAAATATTAGTAATCGTGAAAAATTAAATATTGTCGCTAAAGTATCTCCTAATTTAATCTCTACAGAACAAAGCAACTAAGATGGCACAGTCAACGAAGTTACAGCCCTCTGGTGGGTTGCAAATAGTTCATGTAACTACCGGGCGCGTGCGATTCCGCACCACTGACAGTAGTTTGAACTCAATATTAGACAGCATAGCCCAAGATTTACGCTTCTTAGAAGGAGTGACGGAAGTTGCTGTGAATGGGCAAACTGGCAGTTTGGTAGTTAATTTTGATGAAGATAAGCTGTCATTAGCGCAAATTTTGGCGTTAAGATCCGATATTGAGATTCAACAGCCACAAGCTTCATCTGATTCACCTAGCAAAACCGATCCCTTTGCAGCTTGGAAATCACCTTTATTTTGGAAAGAGCAGGGTATTTCCTTAATTCCGATGATGACAGGCTTGGCGGTAACAGGAGGGTTAGGAATTCATGGCTGGGTATCGATTCCAGTTTACATAATTGCGGCGGATGCAACCCGTAGTGTAATTGGTTATCTTGGCTCTCAAGTTCCGACATCTGAAAAAAACGATGGTAATAATACCAGTTCTGCAATATCGGAATTATCAAAAGAGGAACGCCAATCTACTATCCAGCAAGAAAAGTCAACAAATAATCTTGAGAAGGCTAGCGAGGTGGCAGCACCTGCAAAGATTGACTACAGCGTAATCCATGCAATTAGCGGACGTATTCGCTTCCATCTGCCAAAAATCGCTCAAGATCGAGCTTATGGGCGGCGACTTGAGAGAATAGTGAAAACCGATGCTGAAGTTACAAGCGTGCGGATGAATTTTGATGCAGCATCGATCGCGATCGCTTATCAGTCTCGTGAGATTCCATTATCTTATTGGGTGAGTTTGATGGAATTAGCGTTGGAGACAAACCCACCAACGCAGCCAATTACAACGGCTAACCAACCCCTCCAAGGAGTTAGTCAGACGAATCAAATTACAGACGCAACAACGTCACATCAAACAAGTTTAAATGTTAGTCAGACTCCTGAAGTTATCAACTCAACAACAGCAAGCGAAATAACTTCAGAGTTATCCACTCTGTGGACTAACTTAAAACCGCCTGCGATGTTTTTCTCATTAGGCATTATGGCGAACTTACCCTTGGGAACCTAATATACAGTTTCAAATTGCGGAATACTGGAGGGGAATTATGGCTGTATTAAATTTAGAATCGGTAGCAGATTTAGACAAAAAACCAGAGCCAACAGTCACAGACAAGATTAATTACCCAGCAACGCCGCCTTCAAGGGTAGTACATAGCATTATTTGTGCATTTCCTGGACAAGTGGCGTTTTGCATCCCTCAGATTAGCGAAGATCCAAAATATGTGGAACGTCTTGTTGCCTTGCTTGCTAATGAGCCTTTGGTAATAGATCGGCAAGTCAATAATACTATGGTAGGGTCAATTGCCATTACCTATAAATCTGATACAGTGTCAGATGTTGATATGCGATCGCATTTGGCTAATTTGATTCAGTTGGCTGGTAATGAAAAAGTAGTACTAGCAACTGCAAACCAATTGAAACCATACTCTACTGCGGTGACAACAGAAGACAGGCAGGATAGAAAGCCAACAATGCAACCACAGAAGCAGAAATCAGCAACATTCTCTTTATCTTCTGCGGATGCGTCAGTCTCTAAGACTAAAAGCAATTCGGTTTCTTCGGCTGATTCTGTAATTCAACAAGCAAGAAAGCCTGCAAAAGTAGCTTATAGCATTGCTCATGCCATTCCCGGAAGAGTGCGGTTTCGTGTGCCTCGAATTGCCTGCGATCCCAAATATGTCCAACGGTTAGAGGCATTACTCAAATCAGATTCGACAGTTACCAGTGAGCGAGTTAATAGCGCTGCGAGATCAGTTGTCATTACCTATAAAACTGGAATGATGCGGGATTCTCAGAAGCGAGTGCAAAGCTTTTTGTCAACACCAATATCTCATCTAATCAATTTAATTGAATCTGCCAATGATCCCGCCACAGCCATAAGTTAGCTAACGAATTCAGCAAATGATAAATAACCAAATTGATAGTTAATCAATCTCGCAGGATTGGTGGCTAATTTGCTCTATACCCCAGCAGAGAACCTGATTTTCATCTAAGCGTAACAATTTTGGATTAAAGAAAAGTAATGGCAAAAGTAGCACTGCAACTCCCATCACCTCCAAAATCTCAATTCACTGTGTTGGAAGGGAATGGAAAAGCTTCTTTAACTGACACTAATGGACATTCTCAAAGAGAGTTCCCTAACGTTACCTACAGCATTGTCCATACAACTCCGGGAAGGCTGCGGTTTCGCCTACCTCGCTTACGCTGTGATGCAGATTATGCCAAACGTCTGGAAGTATTGCTAACAGCAGATGCGCTAGTGAAGAATGTTCGTGTCAAGCCTGCGGCAATGTCGGTTGCAGTTACTTATAAATCTGATAAAGTTTCCGATGCGAAGATGCGATCGCACCTTCACGATTTGATTCAGGCTGCAAGTGAAGTAGTCGTTCTCAAAAACTCTACATCTTTATCAGAAACCGAAAAAGAGCCATCTTGGCCAGGTTTACAACTCTCTGCTGTTGCCACTGCTTTAGCAGTGCTAGGAGGGCCGTTAGGATTACCGATTCCACCTTTGATAGTGGTGCTTCCCATTGCTCTAGCTACACTACCCGTTATGCAACGAGCCTGGGAGGGTATTAGGGGAGAGCGAAAATTGAATATTGACTTTTTGGATTTAATGGCGATCGCAATTACTACCTTCCAAGGGCAATTTCTCACACCATCGCTGATGCTGGGTTTAATTGAAGTAGGCGAAAATATCCGCGATCGCACGGCTCGTTCTTCTGCTCAACAAACTCTAGATTTACTTAGTTCTTTAGGGCAATTTGTTTGGGTGGAACGCAATGGCGCAAAGCAACAAATTCCCATTCAAGATGTGCAGCGTGGCGATACAGTAATTGTTTATCCTGGCGAACAAGTGCCGGTTGATGGTAGTATTTTGCGAGGTAAGGCCCTGCTAGATGAGCAGAAACTAACTGGCGAGTCGATGCCAGTACTGAAGAAAAAAGGACAACCAGTTTTCGCCTCAACGCTGGTACGAGAAGGACGAATTTATATTGTTGCAGAATGGATAGGCAATGATACCCGCGCTGGACAGAGCATTAAGTTAATGCAAGAAGCGCCTATCCACGATACGCGGATGGAGAATTATGCCACGAAATTTGCTCAAAAAGCTGTTGTGCCAACTTTGTTACTTGCTGGGGCAGTATTTGCCGCAACCCGTAACCCTTCACGGACAGCCAGCGTTTTAACTCTAGACTTTGCTACAGGTATTCGAGTCTCCGTCCCCACAACAGTTTTAGCAGCATTAACTTATGCTGCCCGACGGGGGATTCTCATCCGTAGCGGACGGGCGTTAGAACAACTAGCAGAAGTTGATACCATAGTTTTTGATAAAACGGGGACTCTGACTAAGGGAGAAGTCGATGTTGTCAGTGTGGAAAGTCTTAATCCAGCAACCTCAAGATTACGGGTGTTGGAATTGGCAGCTGCCGCCGAACAGCGTTTAACTCATCCAGTCGCAGAAGCAATTGTTCGCTATGCCGAAGCAGAGCAAGTGGAAATTTTGCCGCGTAGTAAGTGGGACTATCAACTAGGTTTGGGCGTGCAAGCTCAGATTGATGGAGAGACAGTTTACGTTGGGAGCGATCGCTTTTTGCGCTCCAGTGGCATTGATACCGAAGCACTAAATGGTCAGCAAAAATCTGCAAATTCAGCGATTTATGTAGCCAGCAACGGTCAACTTCAAGGTATTATTAAATATAGTGACCTTCTCCGCCCTGAAAGCCGGAAAGTCATTACAGCACTTTCGACAGTCGAAGGTGTAGAGATTCACATGTTAACCGGCGATAACAAGCGAACTGCTACTGCTGTAGCTGCTCAACTTGGTATTTTGCCAACGCATACTCACGCCGAAGCTTTTCCAGAACAAAAGGCAACAGTTGTCCGCCAACTACACGAACAAGGTAAGACGGTTGCATTTGTAGGCGATGGGATCAATGATTCGCCAGCTTTAGCCTACGCCGATGTTTCCGTCTCCTTTGCCAACAGTTCTGAGATCGCCCGCGAGACAGCAGACTTAGTGTTAATGCAGAATGACTTGTATGGTTTATTAGAAGCGATCGCGATCGCTCGTCAAGCCAAGCAATTGATTCGGCAAAATACAGGACTTGTTGCTGTTCCTAACTTAGCAGCATTAGCGATCGCCGTTTTCTTTGGTCTTAACCCCTTAGCTGCAACGGTAGTCAATAATGGCTCAACCGTAGTTGCTGGAGTCAACGGTTTGCGTCCAATTCTTAAAAGTCTTCAACGTAAAACTCTACCATCGGCAAGATGATACAACTATGCCGAGCAGAGTACCTTAAAAAGCTTTCCAGGATTTCTTAATCAAGTAGGAGGAAATTCAATATGGCACCTAAAATTAGTGATTTTGTTGAAGATGCAGGCGCTCCCGGTATTATAGTCGGAATTGGTGCAGTACTTTTAGCACCTGTTTTATTGCCGATTGTCGCTGGAGTTGGTAAACCCTTAGTCAAGTCAGTCATCAAAGGCGGAATTGGTCTTTATGAAAGAAGCAAGGGAACCATTGCAGAAATGGGAGAAACCTGGGAAGACATGGTAGCCGAAGCCAGAGCTGAACTCGCTGATGAAAAAGAAACACCCGTATTTGAAGCTAGTGCCACCAATGCGGATAATGTCGCCGATAATGGTGCGTAATTTCATTTGCATATCAGCAAGTTAAATTGTTCGCCAAATGGGACTTCCAATTACAAAAATATCAAATTAGTAAGGTGCGTTAGGTGAAATACCGTAACGCACCCTACGAAAATAGAATAATTTATTGTTTGGAAGTCCCTAATGCAAGATATTAAAAAATAAGGTTTTTCACAACAAAGAATCCACCTTCATACAAGTCAAAAAGGCAGTTGTATGTTGACAAATGGTTATAGCACTTACAATAAAATGCCGGAAATTCTAGACAAAACAAACTTCAAGACATCACCAAAACCAATATCTACAAAAGTTGTAAGTTCGACTCCCGGAAGATTGAGGTTGAGAGTGGCTCATTCTCATCGTCAACCAGAAAAAATGCAACGCATCGCCAATGCTTTGTTGGCAAATCCTCACATTACTCAAGTTAAGACAAATGTCCATCATGGCAGTATTGTTATCAATGACGATGGTAAAGATGGCAGTCTAGAAAATGTGCTAGCAACGCTTAAAGATTTAGGAATAATTTTTGTTGATGTTACCGAGGGTAACACCGAGGCAGCAGCAGGAGTATCATCTGCGCTTGTTGACTTAAACCAGCGTGTTAAACAGTCAACGCATGGTACTTTTGATCTGCGGATTCTTTTCCCTTTGGGATTAGCTAGTCTTTCGGTACGGCAATTATTTAAGAGAGGGTTACAGCTAGAAATGATTCCTTGGTATGTTTTAGCATGGTATGCTTTTGATAGCTTTATTAAGTTGCATGGAACTAGCCAAGAAGAATCAGCAAACAACTAACTAAAAAGCTTAATTTATCTGCCAAATTTTGATGGTTTTATCAGAACTAGCACTAGCCAAAAACTGACCATTATGGCTAATAGCAATAGAGTTTACTGCCCCTGAGTGTTCTGTGATAGTTTGCAGTAACTCTCCTGTCTGCAAATGCCAAATTTTGATGGTTTTGTCTGTGCTACCGCTAAAGAGAATTTCTCCATCAGGACTAACAGCCAAGGATCTTACCTCTTCTAAATGTCCAGTTAAGGTATGTAAGACTTTGCCTGTAGTTAAATGCCAAATTTTGATAGTTTTGTCTGCACTAGCGCTAAAGAGAATTTCTCCATCAGGACTGATGATTACTGATTTTACCTCACCTGAATGTCCGTTGAGGGTGCGTAATGGATCTCCCGTGTGTGGGTTCCACAGCCTAATTTTGTTGTCAGAACTGCCACTAGCAAGGATTGTACCATCGGGGCTGATAGCAGCAGCATTAACTGTGAATGAATGCCAAAGGGTAGAAATGCGATCGCCTTTATGCAAATTCCAAATTTTGATTTTATTACTACCACTGGCAAGAATTTGTCCATCAGGACTGATTGCGATGCAGTTAACCGGTTTTTGATGTCCTAACAGAGTGTGAAGGAGTTTGTCAGAATTGAGATTCCATACTTTGACATTACTTCTGGGGTGTTGACAAATACCAACAGCAAAATAATGTCCATCAGGACTAATCGCAACAGAGGAAATTTTGCCTAAATCTTCTGTGAGGGTGCGGATAAGTTTACCAGTCTTAAGATTCCATACTTTGATGGTTTTATCTGCACAACCGCTAACTAAAGTCTCAGAATCAGTACTAATGGCGACAGATGTCACTTTTTCTGAATGTCCAGTTAGGGTATGGCTGAGAAAGATATGTTGTACTGTTACTTGGTGTTTGAGGTTGGCGATGCGATTCAAAATTTCATCAACATCAGCAATATTCTGAGTATCACCCACCGCGACAAAATATTCTCTTAACTTTTTTACATATTCCTCATCTTTAACGCTGACGGCTGATTGCATTGCCTGAAGCAAGTTAGGAGAATCGTGTGGTGATACTTGGCGTAGTTGTAACCATGTACTCAGAGAATAATTTAGCTGTTCCTTTGCCCAAGAGCGTAGTTTACCGCCGTAGGCATCGCTTAAATGGCATAAACTCTGGGCTAATTGTAAAGCCAATTCTGGAATCCAGTAACAGCGCTCATTTTCCAGAGCTTGGTAAACTTGTTTGTAACCAGAGGCGATAACCCCTAGTGATTGTAAATCAAAAGTATCTGACAGCAAACTCGGCAGCAATTCTGGTAGTAGCGGAGGTACACCACGATCGACCAGGTGGTAAATATCTGCTACCCAACCTGCAACCAAACAGTGGTAGGTAATCAAAACCTGGTAAAGTTTTTCATAGTCCTGACGATTAACTTGATATTGTAAAGATAACTTACTAATATCAATTCCTTTTTTATGCCATTTTTCTACCTTTTCTAAAATTTCTAAATTTATCACATTATCTTTTCCAAGCTGATTAATTTCCTCTAATTCTTCTCCCAATGCCACAAGTTCATCTCTAATTTTCTTCCATTCTAAGGCCCGTCTTTTAGCAGACTCTTCCAGAATTTCTCGATAAGGTAAACGAGCAATTGTTTTATAATAATAATTGTCTTGCCCTAAACCCCAGTAGGCAATCCTAAAATTTAAATAATCTCCATCATTTTCTGACTCTAAAATCAAACTCGGCTCTGTTTTCAACATTCCAAACAGAGCTTTAATACTTGACTCACTGTGAAAACGTTTACTATCCCAGGCTCCTGCCAATAACTCTGTTGGTCTAACTTGACTGTGTAAAGAGTAATGTTTGTTTAGAAAATCTCTTAATCCTTCAGCTAACATTAACTCAATTTGAGAAATATTTTCATCTCTACGATCGCCAAATTGGTCAAAATCTACTTGCGGAGGAGCGATAAAAATTTTAAGTGGAGTGTGTCCATAATTGGTGTGGTCTAAAATTTGTGAAGGGTATAATCTTAAGGGCCAGCTATCAATAATTTTATTGACTTCTGGTAACTTAAGCGCTGTTTCTCGCTCTTGTGCGGCTATTTTTAATCGCGTTTGGTGATTATCGGCTACTAATTGCCGTTGGAAAATTCTTGCTTGTTCAAAATCTTCAACATAACCGCTTTTTTTATTTGAAGTATTTAGAACTTTTAGTATTTCGGGAATTGCCTCAATCGGTTCATATTTACTCAGACCTAAACTGGATTTATTTCTATTTTGTACTAGCTCTGCAACAACAGGTGCAAACTCTAGTACCAGTTGAATTAGTAACATTAACCCTTGCTGCATAAACAGATACCTAGATAATTGAAGAAGAATTTAGAAGTCCAAGGCTTACATGAAATCAGGGTAATACTGTCATCCAGCAAATTCATACATAGCCTTGATGTTACTATTTGAGAGTATAGTAACTCAAACGTGATACATGACACTCTTTATATGTCAATAAATCTCTGTGGTTAAATCGCTGTAAATTAAACAGTATTAAAAAAACTTAATCAACTTGATAGCAACGAGAACTAGATTCACTACTGAGATAGATTTCTTCATTCAGAAAAATAGGTATAACTAGAGTAAAGTTAATGCAGTTCAATAATGCGCTCTCTTAGAACATCAATAGATAAGTTTATCAGCCTGGTTGCATTTTTTATTTTTTGAAATTAAAAAATAGTACGATGACTTCTATAAAACGGTCTAACTCTGGCAAAGCTGCTAGTATGAACCTGCGTTTACCACCAAAAAAGGCAACTAAAAGCGTAGCTAAGAAAGCAGCGTCATCCCAAAGAATATTCTATAGCATTGTCCATACAATTCCTGGACGGATTCGTTTTCGTATTCCTCTGTTAGGCAGAGATACTGAGTATGCTAATCAACTTAAATTAGCGATGGAATCCGATCCTAGAGTTACAAATGTCCGTGCTAACCCAAAAGCTGCATCCATTGTCATCAATTATAAAGTAGGTGTAATTTCAGATAATCAAATGCGTGAGCATCTGGTTAATCTGATTCAAACCGCTCAAGATGTGGTTCTGCCAAAAGAGGTAATGGCAAAATCAATCGTAGGGGCTATCTTTGATGCTTTAATAAACTTAATTGATAATACACGCAAGATTAACCAAGCACGTAATGTTCTTGTATATCGAAGGTTTAAAACAGACATTTGGGAACGGATGCTTTCTACCTCAAGAAGCATAATTAAAAGGTTGAAATCTGCCACCATGTTTATCTTGCCTAACAAGCGATGGCGATTACGAGGCAATGGCGAGGCGAATTCCCAGCCTTTGAAACTGAAATCTGCCAGCGAACCAAATCTTATATAGTTACTAATAGTAAGTAAGCGTAAATAATTGTCTTTGGGATAAGGCAATAGGCAATAGGCAATAAGTATAAGTGTTTTAGCCTAATTCATTTTCATTTGCATAGTTTGATTTTATTTTACCAGCTTATTTATTAGCGATTAAAATGATTCCTGGTTAAGAATAATTAGCTCTAAAAAGCTGAGATTTACTATATCAGGAAAATGTCTTTCGCCTAGCCTTCAATCCAAGAATTTTATTATCAATAACAAATGGGTACTCCTCGTTGTCATACACTTCTTAATCAAACCCATTGGGTTCAAGCAATACATACTGTTGTTAAGGGAAGAGCTAGATATAAAGTTAATGGGCTTTATCATTCGGAAGCTCTCAAAAGATATCTTGAATCGAGATTATTAGAGGATAAAATAATCTCACAAGCTCGTGCTAATAGTTACACAGGGAATGTGCTTGTTATTTTTCATCCAGACAACAGTTCAAATGCAATCGCATCGCTTATCCAAGAAATTGTCTTAGATTATCGAAAAAAAGCCAGTAAATCACTTGGAACTAGTAACTTGTATTCATTTGGCACTAAAGAAAATATTGGTTTCGTTGGGGGTAATAATCGAAACATATTTGATTCAGCCGTACTGTCTCAAATATCTATGCAGCGACAATTAAACCAAACAGCCAGTCAACTTATTCCGGTTGTTTGTGCCCTTGTATGCGGCACTGCACTTTTGTACGCATATAATCTTGATGAAGCCATTTTGCTCTTGATCCAGAAGTTGCATACACCACTGCGCGATCGCATCATGCTTGGTATCACTTTTATGGGCGATCCCCTAGTAATGCTGATATCTTCTTTGGGGCTGGCGATTAGTCCGTTATATTCTCATCGTCGCAGGCAAGCAACTATCTTGGGTATTGCTGGAGTCGGCGCAATCTTGCTAAATTGTTTAATGAAAATATTTTTTGGTAGAGCCCGTCCAGCACTGTGGAAGCATATTATTAATGTCGGCCAACACAGTTTTCCTAGCGGCCATGCAATGGTTTCAATAGTAATTTACGGTTTTACTGGCTATATTCTGGCAAAGCAGTTTCCTGAATGGCGCTTTTGGATTTATGGCTTGACTGTTTTCTTGGTTGCTGCGATCGGTTTTAGCCGGCTTTACCTTGGAGTACATTGGCTGACTGATGTGACAGCTGGCTATGCCGCAGGTTTGGTGTGGTTAATTGCCTGTATCCTGATTTTGGAATCGGAACAACAAGGAATAATTGACGAGTACATTCTCTCAGGACGGCGATTTATCGCGTCTCTCTAAATGTATCAGTCTTTTAGACGCGATAAATCGCGTCTCTAAATGAGGGCTTTCAGCGTATTGGGATAAAACTAAAATTGGATATGACTTGTGTGTACACCGTAGCTTTAAAAAGGGGGAAACCAGAATCAAATTCCCCCAATTTAGAGGAATCTAAAACTTTTGATACCGACAAAAGGACTTTTCAAACATTCTCTTACTGGTAACTGTTAATAATAGCTGCCAGATTTTCGATGCTCCAAAGCAGTGATACCATCATTTTCCAACACTTCACCGCGATCAATGACAGCATAAATTAACCATCTATCGCCACATTCAAGCTGATTTTGCACCGTACATTCTAAATAGGCTAATGCCTCATTCAAAATCAAACAACCATTATCAGCAGTTTTTGTGGAAAGATTTGCAAAGGGATTATCGCCTAAAGTGCTATGACGAGAAAAATAGCGTCGCACATTTCTTCCTTCTTTGAGGATATTCAGGACAAATTTATCACCAGGATGATGCATTAAATCTGCATTCTGCTCGTTAGCGATCGCAATCATAATTCCTGGTGGGTTAAAAGTTGCCTGTGATACCCAAGAAGTTAAAACGCCTTTGTGAGTTTCTTCATCACGAGTTGTCACAACACACAGAGAACCAATGATTCGCCCCACCGCTTGTTCGGTACGATCTACATGGGTTTCTGTCACAATCTGGCGGGAACTACGAAGTTTTTTGGTTTTCTTCAAGTTTTGGGCAAAGGAAGCACCTGCTTCTTGACACTGCTGGAGAATTTCAGAAGTAGGGCTGAAACGCACCCGAATTGTTTCAAACCCTAGTTGATAATTAGCATCTTTGAGCTTACTTTCAATTAAATCTATTGCTTCTCCACTCCAACCGTAGGAACCAAACACCCCTGCTAACTTAGTTTTAGCCGCCACCGAGAGAACTATTCCTAAAGCAGTTTGAATTTGAGTCGGTGCATGGCCGCCTAAAGTGGGTGAGCCGATAATTAAGCCATCGCAAGTTTCTACAATGCGGTTAATCTCGGCAGAATCAGCTAGTTCACAGTTGATTGATTCTACATTAACTCCATTTTGAATCAAACCTTGAGCGATCGCATTCGCCATAATTGCTGTATTTCCATAAGCAGAAGCATAAAGCAAAGCGACACTCAATTCTTGAGATTTTTGTCCTTGACACCATTGACGGTAATCATAAGTAAAACGACTCAAGCTGTAACGCACAACTGGCCCGTGTGCTGGGGCGTAACATCTGGCTCCCAAAAGCGATATTTTATCTAAGGCGACTTCGACTTGTTTTGCTTGGGGCGCATGGAGACATTCAAAATAGTAACGACGTTCCGCATCTAATCCCTTCCAATCTTCATCAAACAAAGTATCTTCGCAAATATGAGCGCCGAAAAGTTTGTCTGTGTAGAGAATTTTCGTTGCAGAATCATAAGTGCAAAGTCCATCGGCCCACCGGGGAGTTGGTACGGTGACAAATGATAGAAGATGTCCTTGTCCTAAATCTAGAGTATCTCCCGATCGCATCGCTTGAATAGGTGATTCAAATTCGGGAAAAGCAGTTTTTAGAGCATTAGCGGCGGGGCGAGAACAAATTAGAGTAGCTTGAGGAACCAGAGAGAGCAATACTTGTAAGGTTGCTCTGCGGTTTGGGTTGACATGACTGAGAACAATGTAATCTAGGGTAATGAAGTCTAGTTGTTGTGCAAGTTGCTCAAGGTAAATTTCGGTAAAAGATTCGCCGGGAGGGTCAATTAAAGCATTTTTATCAGCTTGAATCAGATAAGAATTTGCTGTAGTTCCCCGTTGACGGGAATACTCCACCTCAAATTTTAGTCTGTCCCAAGTCCGCGATCGCAGAATCAGAGTATTTTTACCAATTTCAGCAACTTGTACATCTCTGCTATGGTTGGGCGTTAATGTTGCAACAGACATAATAACCTCTTTTAATAATGGGGAATGGGGAATGGGGAA
>NZ_JADEXU010000186.1 GCF_015206895.1 Nostoc sp. LEGE 12450
GGCATTGTAAGAGTGATAGGATGTCGAACATGGGCGAATTGTAGTTTTTGAGTTGTCGTTTGGGAAGACAACAACTCTACTACAGAGCGCCCTCTCTCTTCATACTCTTGTTTTGGCGAAGGTATTGTACAAACCTTTAATTATTTACGCCTATCTAATTGCCAAATGTTCCAAGCTACTCGTCGCCGTCTCGCCCTTTGGTATACTGCCGTCACTGCTGTATTACTACTACTGTTTGCCAGTGGCGTTTATTTATACGTCCGCAGTACACTGATTGAGCGCATTGACGATACCCTTAACCATGTAGTGGAAATAGTGGAGCGTTGTCTCACAACAAGCCCCTGTGCATCTAAGCTCATATTTGAGCCAATTGATGCTCATGCAGATAAATTTCGCATTAATAATCTAGAAGCCAGTTTTCCTGAGAATGCCGACACCGTAGAAGATGACCACATCGACCTTGAATGGTTTAGTCCAACTGGTGAATTACTTTGGTCAACGCTATCCGAACCCCTAAATATTCCTATTCATGCCAACCGCACTGGTGAAACTGTGCGCGTTGTTAAGGGGGAGAAAGAAAAAGGCAAAGATGATAAACTCCTCACTCCTAACTCCCCACTGTTTACTCCCCACTCCCCATTGTTATTACGGCAAGTTACCCAACGGGTGGAAGTAGGGCGGCAAGTATTAGGATATCTGCGTGTTAGCCATCCCTGGTTTGAAGTCACTAAACCCAGCCGTGAGTTAATTTTTGATTTGGCGCTAGGTATTGGGTTAATGGTGCTTTCTGTCGGCGCAAGTGGCTGGTTTCTTTCGGGTAAAGCAATGGAACCTGTAGGTGAATCTTATCAACGCCTCAAACAATTCACTGCTGATGCTTCTCACGAACTTAGAAGTCCGATTACTTTAATTCAAACAAATGTGCAAGTTGCCCTTGCTGACTTGGATTTAGCAGAGACAGAAACGACTAATTCTTTGCAGTATCGACAACAGTTAAAGGTAGTGGAACGCTTAACCCAGCGTTTGGGTAAATTAGTCAATGACTTACTGTTCTTAGCACGACAGGATAGTGGTATTAGCAAAGATATTTTTTCACCTTGTCCGCTAGATGCCTTGCTGATGGAAGTGGTTGAAGAACAACAACTGTTAGCCCCTGAAAAAGAAATTGCCCTTTCTCTAGACTTAGTTGATCCTCCTGCCTCTGAAACGAACCCTGAATTATTGGAAAATTGGTTTACCCTTGTGGGCAATTGGGATCAACTGGTACGGCTATTCACAAATTTGATTGCTAACGCCTTGCATTACACTCCAGCAAGTGGACGGGTAAAAGTGGAATTGGCGCGAATAGAGGGAGTAAATCGCGTTTCTGGACTACGTTATACCAGTGCCCAGTTGCAAGTTAAGGTGAGTGATACTGGAGTTGGAATTCCAGCAGAGGCACTACCACGCTTGTTTGACCGCTTTTATCGGGTAGATCCGGCACGGACTCATACAACTGGGAATACAGCTACAGCTAGCGCTACTGGTTCAGGATTGGGATTAGCGATCGCTCAAGCTATTGTCGAACATCATCAGGGTCATATTCAAGTAGAAAGTACCCAAGGCATTGGCACAACATTTACTGTGACTTTACCGATAACTCTTGAGTCTTAAATCGCAAATTCAAAAATTGTTTCCTGTGACAGATGCAGATAAGTGGATTTATTTACTAATTTATATGGCAAAATTGCAGATTTAGCCATTAATTTGAAACTTTAGAATGAGATATTTATGTCTGCCAATCTATTATTTATTAACCTCTAGCTAGAGAACAAACCCTAACTCTATTGTTAAAGTTTAGATATTTAGATGACAGATTAGCCACTAATTAAATTTGCTGGTTGAAAATTTTTTTAATAAATAAAAATTCAATTAGATCGGGAGTCAATAATGAATATGAAGCCTCAAAATTTTCGTAAGTCTGCTGAGTTATTTGGTGCTATTTGTGGTGGATTAATAATTAGTCTGCCAATAATTCCTCAAGCAATAGCACAACAATCAGTAGGACAAGAATCTACTCCGAAGATTAACCCTTGCCCTAGAATTTTCTACGAAGAACCACATAATAGTCGGGTTGTGGTACCACAAGGATGTCCTCCGAATGCACTAACTCAAAGACTAGCTGCTCAAGGGCTTCTTCCCACCTCTGCTACTCCATCACAAGAGCAAACAAGATTGGGTGTCGGCGGTGAATCTCCAGAAACAGGTGTCACGCCACCACGCCCAGCCCCTGGAGATCAAACTCAACAGCCCTCACCAGGGGCGGTTTCGACCGATCAACCACAACTACTACAACCACGGCAAGCTCCCAGCGCGACGATCGCACTGGCAAATGGTAAAGTTAATGTCAGGTTGGTAAATGACACTGCGGCTAATGTAACTTTCCAAGTGATTGGCGATACGGCACCGCGATCGCTACAAGGTAAGTCAGATGTAACACTGCAAGCTCTAGATGCACCAGTAACGGTGACATTTGAACGAGAAGATGGTGGACAGTTGATAGTGACTCCACAAGCTTCTTCAGAGCCAGGAAGTTTGGAAGTTAGATTTAACGAAGCCACCAATGCAGCACAGGGTAGAAGTGCTATGAGAATTGAACGAAACGGTTCAGTCTTCTTAAATTAATCAAATTAAGTACGAAAATAGGGGTGATTTATGCCCCTATTTTCGCTGAAGCATTTTAGTTAGCTGATCCAGCAATTGCACTTCTTGCTTGCTGTCTTCCAATGTCCGCGCTAGTATAATCGCCCTTTCGTAAAAATTACGAGCAGTTAGATAATTACCTTGTTGTTTGTATAACTGAGCGTAAGACTCAAAAGATTTTAATTCTTCTCGCAAATTTTGCAATTCTTTAGCGAGTGCTAAACGTTGCTCTAGTAAATCAAAAGCCCGTTCATAGCGTCCGACAGCAGTGTGAGCTTTCACTAAACCGTCAATTGCGCGTAATTCATTGGTGCGATCACGGTTGGTTTTAGCTGTCCGCATCGCTTCACCATAACTAGCAATGGTATCTTGATAATTTCCCGATGCTAGGTAGGCATCACCTAAATTATTCAGGGTATTTGCTTCACCAATGGCATCGCCAGTCTGACGGCGGAAAATTAAAGCATTTTCATACAATTTAATTGCCTTGTTATAATCTCCCAACCTGGAAGTTACCAAACCCAAATTGCTCAAAGATAGTCCTTCCCCTTCAATGTTTTTGACCCCGTGAGCAATTGCAAGTGCATCTTCAACTGTTTTACCAGCAGCAGAAACTTCTCCTTGTTGCAAGAGAAATGTACCGATATTATTTAGCACAAAAATCTGAGATTGGAAGTCTTTCGTATCACGAGCGATCGCTAATCCTCGTCGTAAAGCATCTTCTGCCTCTTTTGCACTATCAATCTGGACATAAGCCTTTGCAAGCAAATTGTAAGTCAGACCTTGTGCTTTTAGGTCGCCAATTGAGTGATATAGTTCTAGTGCCTGCAAGCAAGATGCAATTGTTTTATCGGCATATCCTGAAGCGTATTGTTGTTGACCGATACGTAGTAAGCTATCTGCTTCATCTCTTGATTGCCGCCCAACAGAACTATTTAAAGGACGATGGAGTTGTTGTGTAATATCAACCGCATCAGCAGCTATGGGACTCAGAAAAAAAGTAAACAGTAAAAAGCTGTGTAAAAGCACCTGGGGACGAGAAATCACACCTACGCAAACTAATTGCCTTGGAAATACAAGCCGTTGTTTCATAAAAATTACCCGTAAAGTTGCGGGTTTAAGTAGAAGGTCTAAGAAGAAGTTTTAAGTTTATAAATTGAAGACAAAGAATATACGCGTTTACACTTAAGTTAGGATTGAGCTAAATCTTCCCCAAAGTATATGGCGCGGATATCTGTGGGTAATTTGTCCTCTAGCATACGATAGCCTTCCTGAAGAAAATTGGCTACTTCGTTGGGAGCGATCGCTTCTCCTTCGGCTTGCAGATAAGCAGCGATTCTAGTTTCACTCCAGTGGAAAGTTTGAGCCATTAACACGATTAATCGTAAAACAGGGGGTAATTGGTCTAATGCCTGTTGGACATAGCACCATAGCGGTGGTGAAGTCGCTTGCAGCGAATAATGAATTGCTTCTGTCGGTGGTAGCTTAATTTCATTAATACAGAAAGCTGTTATATTAATTAACCAATTTTGCATGGTTAAGGCTGGCTCACCTGATTCAGGGGTGGTTAAATTTAGTCCACCGAGTTCGTAATAGATATGTCGCCAGGTGAGGGCAAAGAGATAATCTGCTTGCACAGGCGATCGCGCCGAATGCCGAATTAAGGTATAAACTATGGGGCTATAGCGGCAAAAAATCACCGTAAAATACTTTCCAGCATCTGGATGGCGCTGAAACAAAGTCAGTAGTTCATGGTCACTGTGATGAAATAGCGACTTTACCAGAGGATGATTAGCTTCAGGAAAATGAGGAATTTGCACAAGTCTTTGAGTTGATAGTTGTTAAAATAATTTTGGGAATTGCACTCCCGTAGTTAATCGCATAATATCTTGGTGTTGCCCAGTTTGTAGCCGAGACTCAGACAACTTGAGTTATGGATAAACTAGAAACAAGGACTTAATTTTAGTCTTAATCGACAATTATAAAATCGACTCCCCTATAGAATCCTTATTTGTTCATGGTTATAGCAGTTAGTGCGATGTCGTTCCTCCTCAGTCCCCTTACTTTAGGCTCCTTTCTCCCTTCCTTGCCCTTGGATAGCCTGTTTTCCACCCAAGGCATTATGGTAATGCTTCTAGCAGCTTACGCTGGCGCGATGTGGATGTTCCTCACCAGCGCCCCAAAAGTACACACTGTCATGGTGTCAGATTTGGAGATTGCCCGACAGTTGTATGAAGGGCTGCTAGATTTGCCCGCAGCTGAGGTGCCCTTGCACTATTACTACAACTACGAACAAACTATAGGCGCAACTGGGATTGATCCGCTATACATGTCTACAGGGCCGAGTTTGTCAAGCAAAGTGATGAATAATGCTACTGAAGGGCTGTGGTATCAATTGAAGAAAAACACCCAGCTACACGTTATTACTGGTGCGAGTTTAGGTAGCAAAAATCAGCAACGCCACGTTTGTTTTGACCACGACTGCTTGGAAATGATTTTAATGCGAGTCGAAACGCGCGGTTTGAAATTCAAGATTCGTAACCAGAAGCCCCTGAACTTTTTGGTCAAAGACTATGAAGGGCGCGTGATTGAGGTGGCTGAGGTAGCGAATTAGTCATTATATTTTAGATTATTTTAGATTGTGTGGTGCGTAGCTTGCGATCGTAGGCATTGCGCCACACAATCTTTTTTTAAGTGGCTAGGCGTAAATAAATTAAAGTTTGTAGTAAAGACTTTACGATGAATCGCTCACTTATAGGTCAATACGGTTCATTTAAGGACTACTGGCAAAAATTTTGGGTTTTCGAGACGCGACAAATCGCCGTCTCTACAAGTGTTTTGGTCTTATCTGAACTATATTGACTTATAGGGTTTTGCTAGGTAGAAACTTATGACCCTTGAAAAGATGTACGCATCTCACCTGTATGAAACAGATTTCTATACTTGGACTCAAGAGCAGGTTAGCTTGCTCAAAACTCAACAGTGGGAGCAATTAGATACTGTTAACCTGATTGAAGAAATTGAAACTTTGGGTAGAAGAGAACGACAAGAATTGAGAAATCGGCTAGGAGTATTGTTAGGACACCTGCTGAAATGGCAATTTCAAGCTGAAAAACGTAGTAATAGCTGGTTGAGTACAATTCGGGAGCAACGTGTCCAAATTAAGCTGCTTCTGCAAGATAGCCCTAGTTTGAAACCCTATCTAGATGAAGTTTTCCTCAGCGTTTATGAATTAGGTTTGGCTTTAGCAATTCGAGAAACTGAGTTAGGTGAGCAAGTTTTTCCAGAAATCTGTCCTTATACTTTAGTCGAAACTCTAAATCCTGAATTCTTACCAAATCTTAATCAGGTTGATGAGCAGGGCGAGTAATTACCCAAATAATCTTTTATCACCGTAAACCGTGGCAAATAAAAGCAGCCCAGTAACGAGGATCTGAAAAGGGAAATTGCTGAGTAGAATTTTCTATTTCTTGAATTCGTCTGTTCAATTTGGCATATATATTATATTCACGCTTCCATTGTTCATGTTCGATAGAACCTGAAGGATATTTTTTTCTATTTCCTATTAGTTCTTTCTCCTTTGCTTCTACTTCCTGGAAGATTTTATTTAGGTCTATTTTTGTAAATTCTCGTAGCTGAATTTGGGCTTGCTGTAAAGCTTTAGGACGGTTTCTACCTTCTTGTCGCTGCTGGTAGTAAAAAATGGAAAATAATGCTGTGGCTAAATCATTGACTGACCACAGAGTACTAACAACGCTTCTAGCACCAGCACACAAAAAGCCTGTGGAGAGAGTAAGAATATCATCAGTTAAAGAAGGAATACCCAAATTAGTTTCGCAGCAAGACAGAAACACTTCTACAAGTTGAGGTAAACGCCAACCAGGTGTCATCAATTGCCCCAAGGTGATGCTGTTACCATGCGCTAATTTTAACTGTGATTCTAAAGGATTATCGAGGCGAGATTGGGCATGGTGGCAGAAATGAAGTACTTGAACTTGTTGTGCTAGCTGTCGATAGTTATTAGAGGTGGCTTGACTGCTACCAATTAATCTGTTTTCTGGTGGAATATTATACATTTGGGCAAGTTTTTCGCCTTCAAATCTGGCGCAGGGAAGGTTGTCTTCGGCATCTTCCACAGTTCCATATTGTAGAGATATTTCATTAAATTTCCCTACATTGTCGCGTTGTTGACAAAATTCTAAAATTTGGCAACTTGGGGTATAACGAATAAGAAATTTATCTCCTAAATATTCCTGGTATTCTCCTGTAGGCAAAGCAGCGAAGGGAATTTGATGGAGTAACAGGTGAGGTACTAAAATTAATTCTTCTATTCCTTGAAGATGTTGGGATATGAGTTCAGATATTTCCAGGCGTTCAGCTAATTCGCGGAGAATGCTATTAATTTGAGTTTCCCATTTTTTGTAATCATTCATATAAGGCAATAACCAATTCTGGTTAATCCAGCCTTGCAACGTCTCTAACCCTTGCCCTGTGCAGGTGTGGAGAGTAATTTTGTTTTGCTGAATGATAAAAATATGGGTGTCGCTGTTGGTAGTGTAGAAACTGAGGATAGCTGTATTAGGTTGGTCAATTAGCTTTTGAATTTCTGACAAGCTGAGGGGGTTAACTTGAATTTCTCCAGCTAATACGGGATCTTCGCGTCTGAGATTTTCCCAAACTTGTTGTTTTTGGGTTTCCAAAAGTTCGATCGCTTCATTATAAGCTTCCCAAGCAGCGCGTGTTTCATTACGGTTATTTTCAGATTTATGGCTTTGGCGTTCTTGGTCAATTTGTCGTTGCAGTTCTTCATACTGCTGCAATAATTCTTGGACTTTTGGGGGGATTTCTTCGCCTTGAGAGAGGTTGTAGCTTGCCATTAAGTCTACCAGGCGTTTGGAACGCGATCGCTCTGAGTATTCAAAGGCTTTTTCTATTTGTCCAGCATTGATGCAGGCTTGCACCATACTTTCGTAAATGCCGATAGAATTTTCTAGAATCTTTTGACGGCGTGATTCAAACTTTACCCAACTACGGCTAGTCTCTACTGCCTTTATAGCAGTACTATAGGCTTTAATAGCTTCGTCCCAGTATCCATATTTAAAAGTTGTATTACCAAGATTACGAGAAGCTATTAGTGAATCATCAGGATAAACTGTAGGTGTCTGAATTTCTAATGCTAACCGATAACAAACTATTGCATCAGTGGCTAATCCTTGATCGCGGTAAGCGTTGCCCAAATTATTCTGAA
Organism: Nostoc sp. LEGE 12450; assembly: GCF_015206895.1. GTDB lineage: Bacteria > Cyanobacteriota > Cyanobacteriia > Cyanobacteriales > Nostocaceae > Nostoc. Next base: position 7,931 of record NZ_JADEXU010000186.1, read on the forward strand.
GTATGGCATATTTAAATGGATAATTATCACGAGTATAGAATTTTAACGAATTATGATAGGCATTAACTGCCAAGCGTAAATTTTCTTGTGGATCTCCCTTAATCTTTTTATCATAGGCAATACCAAGATCCATTTGAGTATTTGCCCATTGTTCAAAAAGCAATTTTTGATTCAATACATCTATTACTTGATTGTAAATATCTATAGCTAATTCCAAATTATCTGACCGATTAGGATGTGGGACATCACAGTAAGCAGATGCAAGAGTATTTTTTACAATAGCCCATTTTTCAATAAAATTATTTTGCTTAAAAATATCTGATACTTTGTTACAAATCGAAACTAGTTTCTCTAAATCTTCATGGGTATTAATTTTTGATTTTGTAGCTCTAATTTTTTTTGAGTAAAAAGTAACCCAATTAGTTTGGGTTTCTGCCCACTCTATAGGAAATTCTTCACAGGTATAAACTTTTAAAGCATATTGATAAGATAATAATGCTTTTTCCAGATTCTCTAGCGAATCGCCATAGATACGTTTGCCATAAGCATTTCCTAAATTCAGTTTAGATGTAGCCCATGCTTTAGGAAAAGCTTCTTGAGTGAAAATAATTTCAATTACTTCAAAACATGCAATTGCAATATCTAAGTTATTAGCTAGGTTTCCCTGTGGAAATTCTCCAATTAGTGTACCAAAATTACCAATAGCCTCTGCTACTGTTTGTGCCTTGTCTAGACTTTCTCCAGCAAAACAATTTTTAGACCAACGACGCAACAAGTCAGCAAAATTCAAATCTAGTTTGTCTAAATTATCTTGCAGTAAAGGATAAACTATCTTCTGATCAGCAGAACTATGTGAGGTTTTTACCAATATTTTCAATAAAAAATCTATAACTTCTTGTCTCATGATTAATTTGCTGATATTTAGTTAATTGAAAGGATTTTGCTCTGTACCAAACAAATAAAACTTATAATAATCATTCAAATATATTTGTTAACTTCTCTAGCAATTTTTCAGCTAAATCTAACAACTCAATTTCATCAAATTCATCACTAGTTCCGCGATTACTTTCTCCAACTGCCACATTAGCAACCAAAACATTTTTTACAGCAAAAATTCGGTCTTCTTCTTCAGATAGACTCAAACATTTTTCCAACTCTACAGCAACTTCTTGGATTGTCCTTGTACCCAAACGCTCTCTCACTTTCACCGCTACCGAATCGTCACTTTCCAGCAGTTTTACCAAAGCTGTTCTCAGTCCATCATCCTCACGGGAAAACTTATCAACAGCTACACGCACATATTCCCGCACGCTCATGTTTGCCGCCAATGCCTTTTGGAAAACTACATCTGGTACATCTACCAGCAATACACCTTCGTTATCGCTAGCTTGATATAAGTCATCCCCTTGTTTTACAGCTACCAGCAAATCTGCACCCAAAGCGTGTAAATAGTGCAACACTGATTCTAATTCATGTTCCTTTAACGCCGACTCTAACTTGGATACCGCAGCTTGCTTTACTCCTAGTTTTTGAGCTAGCTGTGCCTGAGTCAATCCTGCTTTATTACGTATTTCCCGCATGGCATCGGTAAGATAAAGGCGCAGGTACTCCAACTTTCCCGCCAAAATCACCTCTGGTTCGTCGCTTACCTTTTGCTGCAACCAAGCTTGAAAATTAGGCTTTTTCATGACTTTTCCCTCTGCTGCAATTCACGCAATCTGACTCTCGCAGGTTCTTTGTCTCTATCTTTAATAGCGCCGTCGTATTTCTTTATAAAGGCGTGCAGCACCACAAATCTCTGAGAAGTAGCAGCCGTTAAGATAAACCGTGGATTATGTTCACTCTTAGTCATCCGTAACTCATACAAATCATTTTCCAGCTTCTCAAAGATGCCACTGGTAAGTGATGCGAGTCCTTTGTCGCACAGGTAGCTAAGATTAACTTGCAGACGCTTGGTTTCGCAAGCACTCAGTAATGGCTTTGGTGGATTTTCTGGTTTCTCCTCTTCGGGAATCATCCTGATGAAAAAAGCCAGTAAATCTTTGGGGATTTCCCCATTGACATCTAGATAAAGTTCCCAAGTCCAGGTCACTTCATACCTCACAGTATAGTATTCCTTATAAGGAATGTCAATCGTATTATTCCTTTAAAGGAATATCATATAGAATCAGTGAGTACAACTTAGGTAATAAAAATGGTGCGTTAGGCAAAGCCATAACGCACCCCACTGTTTATATGCTTAAGTAGGTCAACTCAACTGTTCAAACTTAAATTTCCCTTTAATGAACTTGTTAAAGTATTGACCTTTAGACGGTGCATTATCTAAGTCTTCCTTAACACTAGGAGGGACTTTGAAATACTCGTAAACACTTCCACTATCAAATTCAATAGTCAGTGTTTGAGTTTTTGGCTCATAGGTAAATTGCTTAATAACGCTACCTTCAGGCTTGAGTAGCGGGAAGGCGATCGCATCCCGAATACTGGCACAATCAGTTAATAACATTACTAACCGATCAATCCCAATCCCTAAACCACCCGTAGGCGGCATCCCGTATTCAAGGGCTGTTAAAAAGTCTTCGTCTACACCTTGAGCTTCTAAGTCGCCAGCAGCTTTCCTTTCAGCTTGGGCTTCTAGGCGTTCTCTTTGATCGATGGGATCTGTAAGTTCTGAGAAGCTGTTTCCAGTTTCTCGCCCGACGATAAATAACTCAAATCTTTCCACCAAACCAGGTTGAGAACGGTGAGGTTTTGCTAGGGGCGAAATTTCTACTGGATAATCAATTACAAAGGTAGGTTGAATTAAATTAGCTTCTACTTTCTCTTCAAAAGCTAAATTTAGTAACTTTCCAATTGATTTGGCTTCATCTACACCAGGAATAGCAGCATTTTTACTTGCTGTTTTTGCTTCTTCCAAAGTTTGGAAAGAATTGAAATCTAAGTCGGTAAATTCTTTAACTAAATCGTGCATTGTCACCCGCCGCCAAGGTGGTGTTAAATCTATAGGTTCCCCTTGGTAGGTGATTTGCAGCGTGCCGAGTACATCTTGGGCGACAGTGGTAATAATCCCCTCAGTCAGCGCCATCATATCGTTGTAATCGGCGTAGGCTTGGTAAAGTTCAATTGTCGTAAATTCGGGATTGTGTCGAGTCGAAATTCCCTCATTACGGAAAACCCGCCCCAATTCAAACACCTTTTCAAAACCACCAACAATCAACCGTTTGAGATGAAGTTCTGTGGCAATTCGCAGATACAACTCCATTTCTAAGGTGTTGTGGTAAGTGATAAATGGACGCGCATCTGCACCCCCAGTCTCACTTTGCAAAACTGGCGTTTCAATTTCCAGAAAATCTCGTTCTTCTAAATAACGGCGAATACCAGCAGTAATTTGGGCGCGACGGCGAAAAGTTTGCCGCACTTCCGGGTTAACAATCAAGTCAACGTAGCGCTGACGGTAGCGCTTGGCAACATCCGTTAATCCATGCCACTTGTCGGGTAGGGGCAACAGGGATTTAGTCAGGATAGTATATTGTTTAACGTAGACAGATAACTCGCCCTTTTCAGTCCGTTTAATAGTACCTTTAACTCCCAGGATATCGCCTGCATCTGTGAGTTGTTTTAAGTGATTGAAGGCATCAGCATCCGTATCTGCCATGCTTTCTTGGATGCGATTTTTATCCAAATAAAGCTGAATTGTGCCAGTTTCATCTTGCAAGGTGAAGAAAGCCAGTTTACCGAAAACGCGACGCGCCATAATGCGTCCAGCGATCGCAACTTCTAAATCAACTTCTTCACCACTGGCTAAATCGGCAAACTGTTCTTGCAACTGTGCTGCATGATGACTAGATTCCCAGCGATAGGCGTAGGGATTAGTCCCTAGCTGCTTGAGTTGTTCTACTTTCTCCAGCCTTGCGGCTCGGATATCTTCTTCCGACATGGTAACGAACTAAATAGGGCAAGATTAATTATAGATGCTACAAAAGTTGAGAGGAAGAGATATTTGGGCTTTGCAGATGATGATATCGCCTAAAAGTCATGTGCGTAGGCGGCATCGTCAAACCAAATACAATGACACAAACTAGAGTGCGCTTGTGGACTGTAAACGAATATCACTGGATGCTTGAGACGGGTATTATCGCAGCCGATGAACGGGTAGAAATCCTTGAAGGGCAAGCCTCATGCACCGACAACGCTGTCTACATCTGACTATCTTAAGCGATCGCTCGATCGCATTTTATCCAAAAGCCTGTTAGAGAAAATATCAATAATATTTTCTCTAACAAAGGCTCAAAATTTTACTCTACAAGTAAAACCTTTATTTTTGTACTATTTTTAGCGAATACCTAGACGAAATTGCCTTTATTTTCAAGTTAGTAAATTGGACGATCGCCTTTACCAACTCTTGTTGTTCTGGTTGCAAATTAAGCTTTACTAGGGCTTGATTCATATTATTACCAGCCCGGAGATTGTGATTAAGTTGGGCACGTTGCGATGTATTTAAGACTGCCTCAATTTCCCTGTTTCTTCTCTGACGCACAGCCTGGAGTTGTTGGCTTTGTAAGGGAGTCAGGTTAATCTCGGACGAGGTTGGGTAACTAGCAGTTTTGGCAATTTGGGCGAAAATTACACCAGAAGTAGTATGAACTTGAACCGGCGCAGCTAAGGCAATTCCCGGCATGGAAAGGACAAGAGCTAGAATAGCAGCGAACACAGAAAGCCGTTTTGTCAAGTGAATTGCCATATTGAGAAATGCCTACATCTAATTTAATGCTGAGATATAGTTAAGCAATTTTCAAGTTTTTAATTTTGAATCTTGAATTTATCCCACCCCCAAGAGGATGGTAGTTCAGCTAGAAAATATTATCCGCTTTAAGGGAATCCAAAAAACTAGAGTGGCAAAATTAATTAGATTAGCAGTCCTTTCAGTTTATTCAAGTAAGCAAGAGGAGTTTTGCTTTTGCCCAAATCCAGACCCTAATTCAAGTTAGTACAAAATCATCGCCTAATTGCTCATTTCTGTTAATCTGTCAATGCGTAAGCCCTGGTAAAATTTAGTTGCTGGAATTCCCAACAACTAAAGAAGTATCAATGAAAAAAATAACTAAAACCTTTGTAACTACCTTGGCATTTTATCTATGCTTTGGTGGAGTAGCACAGGCTCGTAGCATTACTAGCATAAGTCCGCCTACGGGGCCAGGTCAGGGGGATATACTGTGTATACAAGTTCAAACTCCGGTTGCTACGCCATTTCCTAATAATGACAACAGCGTAGCTGCGAGCCAGAATCAGATTCTCAACTTCCCTGGCTTATCTTGTACCCCTAAAACCTTTCAAGTTATCGCGCCGATTGACACTCAATTAATTGTTGAACCTTCAGGAGGCACAACAGAGTATTTTTTTACCGAAACGGCTGTAAATAACACTAACTCTACCTGGGATGGTTTTAGCTTTAAGATTGGTTTTGGAGTTAATGATAACTTTGCACCGCCGGAATTAATTCTAGTCCCTTCTGGTTTTGCGATTCCAGATTTTGATTTTAACGGTTCAAGCTCTGACCCTCAGCCTACCTCGTCTAAATTTACGCAACTGCTCCAGGATGGTTCTTTTGGTTTTGAGTGGTCTGGAGGATCTGTTGCTCCTGGTGAGACTGTCGATTTTACTTTTTCTGTTGATGTTCCCGATGATTTAGCCGGAAACGATTTCTATAGTTCCTTTACAATTCGGCAACTTCCTAATGCGACGCGTGTTCCTGAACCCACCTCGATTAATGGCGTTCTAGTTCTACTAGGTATACTCAGTTCAAGGTTGGCTCTCAAACATATAAAGAAAGTAGCAATCAACGAATAAACGTAGTGTTACAGAGCATGTAACCCATTAGATACACTGTATTGTAGTGCGTTAAGTAAACCTAATGCACCACAATACAATTTAATCAGTCAGACCTTCTCATTCTGTCTATTTCCCGTCGTAATTCCTCAATTTGACGGCGCAAAGTTTCTGTTTCATTTGTGGAAGATTCTGCTGCAACATTTACCGATCCGGAAGCGGGCGATCGCTGATAATTTCCTCGGCGAATTTGCTGGTATTCTTCGGATACTGCCCACGCTCGTAAGTAATGGAGGCGTTCAACTGGGAAAGGATGACTCAACATCGTACCCTGAGCGCCATTGTATATCAAAAATTTATATATCTGATTCAGTCCATCTTCATCCAGTGCCTGATAATTTTCTGACTGCTTGATAAACTCTTGTAAACTACATTCATTGGCATATTTGTGACTACCGCCAGAGAGTTTCATCATCGTTGACATGACGGGATTTAAGTCATCCATCACCAGTAATGCGGCGCGATCTGACGATAACTCGGCTTTGCGCCGCCATTCAAAAAAGGCATAAATCAAGCCTTGTGTAACAAGATTACCGAGGCCAAAGGTCAATTCGCCCAAGGCAGAAGCAGCACTCATCGCCCACATCGCCATTTGAATTAAAATAGTATGACCACATTTAATATGCCCCAGTTCATGGGCTAGCACCGCCCGAATCTCAGCTTCGTCTAGTAAGTCTAGTATCCCTGTATTTATGACTATGTAAGGATTCTCTTGTCCCAGTGCATAGCTATTTACTTGGGGATCTTGCGAGACAAACAGTGCAGGTTCTGGGTAAATGTCCAAATCTCGGACGCATTCCCGAAACATCTGGTAAATAGTGGAATACTGACGCGGCCCGACTTGGATGGTGTTACCCATTAGATAGACTAATTGAGGGCGTTCGTAGATAAATTCCACAAATTTACGAGCGATTAAATCAAATCCCGGTAAATTTCGTAAAGCTTGCTCGGCTTGGCGATCTAGTGGATGCCTGAAGGCTTCGCTGGAAATTCCTGTGTAAGTTGGCATAATTCAGGGTATTGGGTGATTGGTCATTTGTCATTGGTCATTGGTCATTAGTCATTAGCAAAGGACAACTGAACAAAGGACAAATAACAAATGACAAGATAATAGAAATGGGGCAATTGGAAGTAAAAATCACTTTGTATGGAATTAAAAGCGTGTGATTGAGGCAGAAGTTCATTTGTCACTACATAACTTTTTGCGATCGCAAGCGGGGTTCCCTTCCTGGCCCCATCATTTGACGATGGCACGGTTGGTAGCACGCGCCTTGCGCCTGGGACGTAGTGCCCTAATTCAAGTAGGAGCGGTTTGTGGCTATCAAGGACGGTATCGCACCAGTTTTGTAGCATCAGCCCTAATGTGGCACGGCCCTGTAATTATTGTTGCTCAAGAACCAGTGCAGCAACTTCTGCTGCGGATAGAAATTCCGCGTCTACAGCAGTGGCTACCAGCCAATAAATCGATTAGAACAGGTGACGCTTGGCCTGATGCTGAGTTCCAAGGGCTACTGTTAACCTCTCCAGAAGCTTGGTTAAGAGGACAATTTGCTGGTGGCGATCGCTTTCCCCAAGGCATCCCCACAATTATTGATGGGGTAGACGATCTCGAAGATTGGGTACGTCATCAACTTACCCAAGATATTCAACCCCATGATTGGGAAGAACTCATATTGGCTTGTCCAAATCAAGCTGAGGCAATTAGCGAAGCACGGATACAACTAACACACGAACTTTTTCAGCATCCGGTTAATCCATATCACTGCTATCTAATTTCCCAGCCAGAAATAGAGATTTTAAGCCGTCTTTATTTAGCTTTAGAGTCAGCACAATCACTGCCAGAACCCTGGAAAC
>NZ_JADEXU010000187.1 GCF_015206895.1 Nostoc sp. LEGE 12450
AAGGGGACAAGGGGGAATTATTGAACAAGTCCTTGTCTCTTCTTTATGTTCAATGCCCAATGTCCCATTCCCCATTCCCCATTCCCAATGCCCAATGCCCAATTCCCAATTCCCAATTTCCTCATCCCCTGGAAATAGCAAAAGTCCTGAGCAACTGAGTATTATGTTTCCCACTCAGCCTTCAAGACTATCGATTTGAGATAAATTTAAACGACCTCAAAGCTTTGGGCGTATCTTGCATCCAAACGAAAAAACCCCTGACTTCTAACCAGGGGTTTTTCAAACTTGGTCTATTAAACAGTTAGAGGATTATTTTTTGGGCGAGATAAGCATCATCATATTTCGCCCTTCTTTTTTAGGCGCTTGTTGAAGCTCACCAAAAGGCTCCAAATCCGTTGCCATTCGCTTGAGCAAATCTTCTGCTAGGTCGCTGTGTTGAATTTCTCGACCCCGGAACATCACAGTCGCTTTGACTTTATCGCCATCTTTCAAAAAGCGCTCTGCTTGCTTAACACGCACGTTGTAGTCGTGTTCTTCTATTTTGTAGCGCATCTTAACTTCTTTGACATCAGCCGTGTGCTGCTTTTTCCGGGCTTCCCGCGCCTTTTTCTCCTGCTCAAACTTATATTTCCCGTAGTCCATAATCCGACAAACTGGCGGGTCAGCTTTGTCACTTATAAGCACCAAATCTAACTCTTTCTCTTCTGCTAGTTGTAGTGCTTCCTGTGGGGGCATAATTCCCAATTGGGCACCGTCAGTATCAATGACCCGAATTTTCGGGAAGCGAATTCGTTCGTTAATTTGGGGCAGATCGCGAGTTCTTTTCTTCTCAATCACAGGCATTATGATTTGTGGGAGCTCTTAATGAAGGATTTGGTGTGGTCTTGATTGGTATGCCTCAGAGGCAAAATACGGAAATAACTCAGGACTGAAAACATAGTCTACAGTTCTAGAGTAACTAATCCATAAAAGAGTTGCGTCGTTGTATTTGTCATTTTACTAACTCTGAGAGAATTTCTCTGCAATAGTTAATCTAAATTACACAACCTAGACACATGTTAAATATTATTACAACTTTTGCTCAATAGTGTTGACAGTCGAATTAAGCACTGTTTTTCCAGAATACCAAGCTTACAGTATGTAGATACATCTAGTAAAACTTATGTAACACATTACCTTACATTAAGTATTTTAGCATTTAAAAGGGCAGTTAGAAACCTTAGCTACACTAGGTTTTACCCACCTGCGTGGGTTGCAAACCCCCCATTTTCCTGAGACTACCCTGCGGCAAGGCTTTGTTGAGGTTTGTATAGCTGCTCATAGAACAAGGTAGTAATCAGATTGACACTCTCAGGTCTAAAGACACGCTCGATTCTCCAAGTCAATTTCCCCTTCCCTCTTTAGCTTTGTGAGCGTTCTCAAAGTTAGAGGAAAAGCAATAACGTACAGGCGGACTTCGTTTATATACAAGATGAACCGCGATTTCTAATGATCAGGTATATTGATTTACAAAGGTGAGATACTTTCATACATCTGTTTATGCTTGGCTAAAAGCTCTTGATATTTCTCATTTGTCTTTGCTTGTATCCACTTGGCTTTAAAAATTGCTGCTGACTCGGCTTTAACAGGGTCTTCTTCGTAAGGAAGAATCTCTTTTTTCGACCCTGAAGTTTCCGAATTTTGTTTATATTTTCTGCCTGTTTTATGATTAGCATAACGGCGAGAGCGAGTATAACCCATTTGGATAAACTTTCGTGCCATATCCGCGCCGATAAAATCATCTTGTTTTAGATAACCAAGAAACATTTCGTAGATTTTTTCACTTGACTCTCTAGCAATCTCAGGAGTTTTGAACCGCCAGTAGGGAAGAATTTCTGATTTGTATGGTTCTACCAAAAGTACGCCCTGTTCACCCTTGCCAACGCGATATAGTTCAGGATGTTGGCGAAAATCGATATTTTTAAAGTCTAAAGAATAATCAAATGGCATGATAGATTTTTATTAGGAATAGTAAACTTTAAGTAAAAAGTTCAGCTTCTATCCTAGTAAGGAGATTTTCTTCTACTATGCTATCTAGCACCCAATCTGTGAACAGTGTCCTTGCACCAGGAAATTTGCGTAAAGTGCATCACATTGCCCTCAATGTCCAGGATATGCAAGCTTCCCGTTACTTTTATGGCACAATCTTGGGTTTACACGAACTTACAGGCGACGAAGTACCTGCAACTCTGACGGAACTTGTCGCATCAGGGAAAGTAGCCAACTTTATTACCCCGGATGGGACAATACTGGATTTATTTGGGGAACCAGAATTATCACCACCAGATCCCAATCCACAGAAGACATTCACTAGAGCATACCATTTGGCTTTTGACATCGATCCGCAGTTATTCGATCGCGCGGTGACAGTGATCGGAGAAAATAAAATAGCGATCGCACATGGCCCAGTCACTCGTCCTACTGGTAGAGGTGTGTATTTTTACGATCCAGATGGCTTTATGATTGAAATTCGTTGCGATCCAGAAGCTAGTTAATTTAGGGGTAAAAACAAAAGTATCTACTATGGCTGCAAATCTCACGCAAATCTTTAAAGTAATCGAAGATACTATTACAAAACCACCAATTCCACACGAACCATATAAGCAATCATTGAAAGCCTGGGCGATGTATTGTTTGCGAGACAAAGGTTTTATAGTCGCTTATGCTCAAAATGCCGACTTTGCCATTGAAAGAAAACGTGAAGAAAAGCTATATTTTAAAGTTTCAAACAGCTCCGATGATTTAGATAATTCTTTTAGCTGGATAGTTTGGGATAGTACAACCAAAAGCGCCAGCCTCATTCCCCAAAAAGCTTAATTAAGCCGACTTTTCAAAGACCATTAAATGCTGTTGAGGTAATAAGTTTTTAGTTTCCCGCCAAACCAAACCAACAGCTTGCATTTCTTTACGCACTTGCTTTTGAGTCATCTTGTGCAGACCTTTAATCATAATAAAGGGATTTTCACCCCGGTACTCAACCAGCACCACGCTACCACCTGGTTTAAGTGCTTTCATAATTCCTTGCATCACTTCTTGGGGATACTCAAGTTCATGGTAAGCATCTACCATCAACGCCAAATCGATACTTTCAGATGGTAAGTTGGGGTCACTAAGAGTTGCCAAAACAGGCTCAACATTGGTGATATTTTTCTCTTTTTTGAACAACTCAATTATTTCCAACATTTCTGGCTGAACATCTACAGCCAACACTTTACCTGCTGTTAATAACGGCGCGATGCGAAAGCTTAAGTAACCTGTACCAGCGCCAATATCCGCCACCACATCGTTAGGTTTCAAGTTGAGGAGGCTGACTACCTTACTTGGCTGTTCCTCTCCCTCTCGGCTTGGACGTTCTAGCCAGCCAGCGCCAGTGTATCCCATAACTTTGGCGATTTCGCGCCCCATGTAATATTTGCCGATACCATCTGGACTGTGGATTATCCGTTGTTCGTAAACTGCGCTCGCACCATTGGCGGCTTGTGCTGTCAAGGTTGGGTTTAGCAGCGAGTAACTCAGTATTAGAACAAGAAATACTATAAAGTGGAGAAATTTTGACATTTGTTTATGACTGATCAAGATAATTATAAGCAGCAACTAAAAGAATTTTATGGTAGTAGAACGACTTATGACCATGAGAAAGGTACTCGCCATCCTCTAGAAGCCAAGCTTCTACTTGAATTTGTTCCACTAAATTCGGGGCAGAAAATTCTTGATGTGGCGACTGGAACAGGTTTAGTTGCGATAGCCGCATCTGAAAAAGTTGGTTCAGAAGGCTCCGTGATTGGGATTGATATGACTCCTGAAATGTTGCATCAAGCAAGACTTAAGATTGCAGCAGCAAAATTACAAAATATCGAGTTGGTTGAGGCGGATGCAGAACATTTCAACTTTACTGATAGTAGTTTTGATGTTGTCTTTTGCTGTGAGGCAATTGTACTTTTTACTGATATACTTGCTATTTTCCAAAAATGGTATCGCTTCTTGAAACCCGGAGGCTTTGTGGCATTCACCTGTCCTCCCGAAACTGCTTTTATGGCCTCTCTTCAGCAGAGGATTTGCGCTAGAGTTTTAGGCATATCGCTACCACATATACTTGAGCCACTGGGAACTCCAGAAAAATGTCGGAATTTGCTTAATCAGGCAGGTTTTAGAGATATCGAAATTAAGATTGAACCATCAGGACGTTATCGCCCTCTTAGGGATAACAGATTATCTGAGATAGTAATTAATATAAATTTTAAAGGTAATCCCCTGTTGTCAAAATTATCACAAGAACAATTAAATCAGTTGCAAGTTGAGTACAAAGCAGAAATTGAGAAACTAGCAACCGAGCAAGGTATTTGGGAAGACACTACAAAGTTGTTTGTTCGCGCTCAAAAATAAATTGATGAGCTTTGCTGCTGAACTTACAATTTAGTGCGATCGCGCATGATAATCTTGCGGTTAATAACGACAATCATAGTTTAAGCTTCTAGACCGATGTGAAAATAAACATTTTCAGGATTTACTTAAACAGCCCGTTTAAAAATTTGTAATCCAACCTTTGGACGCTTATATGCAAAACCTGCCCCTAATGTTAGTGCCTGTACTCGCCGTACAGAAAGTAGTAGGTGACGGTGTAATTAAACCTCTCGGTCATCATGAACTGCTGTTGGTGCTGGTGCAACTGTCACTATTGCTGCTCGTAGCGCGGGGATTAGGTGAGTTAATGCGCCGAATTAACCTCCCGCCTGTTGTTGGGGAATTATTGGCGGGTGTGCTGCTTGGCCCTTCTCTATTTGGTTTGCTCCTTCCAGACTTACAGGCGCATATCTTTCCCAAAAGTCAAGAACAGTCTAATTTACTTTCGGTGATTTCTTGGTTAGGTGTGTTATTTTTGCTGATTGTAACTGGGTTGGAGACGGATCTCAAGCTGATTCTTCGTAAGGGTAAAACGGCTCTGCTGATTTCACTGGGCGGAATTATTGTCCCGTTTATCACCGGCTTTGGATTAGGTTGGCTATTGCCAGATAGTTTTTTAGCCGACCCAGAAAAGCGACTAGTATTCAGTCTGTTCATAGCCACAGCAATGAGTATTTCGGCAGTACCAGTGATTGCCAAGGTGCTGATGGACTTAAACCTGATTCGCCGTGACATTGGTCAAGTAACCTTAGCGGCTGGGATGACTGACGACACCATCGGCTGGATTTTACTTTCTGTGGTTTCAGGTCTAGCTAGTAGCGGCAAGTTTGACCTTGGGACAATTTTCCATTCCGTGAGTGCGGCTATATTATTTCTAGCGATCGCTTTCACAATTGGGCGTACCATCGTAGACCAGATTTTGCGCTGGGTTGATGACTATGTTGGTGGAATCGCCGCTAGTATGTCGGTTGTGCTGATTCTTTCGCTCGCCGCAGCAGCACTTACCCACGCATTAGGTCTAGAAGCAGCGTTAGGTGCTTTCGTGCTGGGGATTCTGGCCGGTCAATCCCGCCGCTTTAGCAATGAAGCTGGACACATGCTAGAAGTTTTCACAGCAAGCTTTCTAGCGCCAATTTTCTTTGCTTCAGCTGGCTTGAAAGTTAATTTGCTAGCTCTGTTAGTCCCCCAAACACTGCTATTTGGCTTGATTGTTCTCGCTGTCGCCTGTGTTGGTAAATTTACAGGTGCTTACCTTGGTTCTCGTGTCGGTGGCTTGAGTCATTGGGAAGGTTTAGCAATGGGTTCCGGGATGAATGCTCGCGGGGCGATGGAAATTGTCGTTGCCACCATTGGTTTATCTTTGGGAGTGCTGAATCCCCAGATGTACTCGATTATTGTCATGGTGGCGATCGTCACTTCTCTAATGGCTCCACCCCTTCTGCGCTGGACTTTATCAAAAGTGGTGATGAGTGAAGAGGAAGCTCGACGTTTGGAACAAGAAGAGCAGGATAGCCGCAGCTTTATCAAGCAAATCCACCGTATCTTAATACCTACTAGTGGTGGTCCCAACATCCAACTCGCAGCGCAACTAGTGGGCTACATGGCTCACCAAAACTCGATAGAAGTCACATCTCTATATGCCCTGAGTGACAAGCTGCCTCAAAAGAAAGGCCGCCGGGCAGCGACCCAGGTTAAAGATACCGCCGCAGAGGAAGCTCTGGCTTCTGTTGCTGAGGAAATGCAGCTACCTGATGATACGACCCTGCAAACAAAAATGGAGTCTGGGCGTAGTAAAGCGGAGGTAATTTTGAATGAAGCGAACAAAAACTATGACTTGATCGTATTGGGAGCTTCTGAACAGATACGTCCTCAGAAAACATTGTTCAATTTGCTTGTAGATCGGGTAGTACAAGAAGCACCATGTGCAACGATGGTGGTCAAGTCGCATCTACCCCAAGCTAAAGGCGAGATATGCAAAATTGCTCAACAAAAGCTGACAAAGATTCTGGTGCCAACTGTAGGGACAGAATATAGCAAAAATGCAGTAGAGATGGCAAGTACGATCGCTGCTCAAACGGGAGCATTAGTGATGATCGTGAACGTGATTAATTTGCCACAAGTTGAATATATTCTATACGAACAGCGATCGCTAACTCCAGTGAAGGAAATTGCTCACGATCTGCTTGAACAGCAAGCAGCAATTGGCCGCAATCTAGGTGCTGATGTCAAAACATATATTCTTCAAGGAACCAGCCCAGAAAGGGAAATCCTCAAGTTTGCCCAAACCCAAGAAGTTGACCTAATTATTTTAGGGAGTAGTATCCGAATGGTTACGGGTCGCGTTTTCTTTGGTCACAGAGTGGATGCAATATTAAGTAAAGCCCATTGCCCAGTAGCAGTAATTACTACGCCATAGGCGTTCTCAGCTTTAGCTAGATTACGACTGATACCAATTCTTTATTAACTTGCACTTAATAAGGAGGTGATGATATAATCCCATCCACAAATAGAAGCGTAGTTTACCGCCGTAGGCATCCCTTCTGCTGAGATGGAACCCTTGAACCTATTTTAACTTCCGTCTTAATTCATCATTAGGCCCTTTGCTTGTTCACCATCAAATTTTCTTAGCACCTTGGTATCAAGAAATGGAAAAGTATTTAGTCACCAAAGAAGAGATTGAGTCTTATGAAGGACTAGAAAAAACACATTTTCTCAACTCCAATGCTCGCAGACTGAATAAGTCTTTAGGAGATTTGACAGGTTTAAAAAATATCGGTTTCCACATCATTGAAGTAGAGCCTGGACGTGAATCAACGGAGCTTCATATGCACTATCACGAAGAAGAGTGCGTATACGTTCTTGAGGGAGAAGCTGAGGCAACAATTGGAGAAAGCATTTATCCAGTTAAAGCAGGAGATTTTATTGGATATCGCGCTGGTGGTAAGCCGCATAAGCTGACAAACACGGGCAATTCTATATTCAAATGTATAGTAGTTGGTCAAAGGCTAGACCATGATATCGGTGACTATCCAAATTTGCAGAAACGTATATATAGGAGTAAAGGTTTAAAATGGAATCTGGTCGATATGGAAAATATAGCTGAACCAGTAGCAGGTAAGAAGGCATAACAGGTAGAATGCATTTCTTTAATGGAAAATCCAGCATTCTGTCCGTGGCTAATACCAATTCTCTATGAAGTTGTAATGATATAATCCTATCCACAAATAGAAGCCCCAAAGGGGCTGATCTTAGCGCGATCCTCTAGAAGTAACCGATCTTTGCAAATTAGCTAAAGCGCGATTGTAATCCAAAATAGCTGTGACTCGATTACCTTCTGCTCTTGTCAGGTCATTTTCAGCAGAGATAACCTCTGTTTGAGTGCCCACACCAGCTTGGAACCTCAGCCTTGCTAAATTTAGAGCTTCCCTGGCTTGATTTAAAGCCACACTAGAAGTTTGCACATTATTTAAATTAGATTGCAATTGAGAATAAAACTGTTCTACATCAAAGCGAATTTGGTCACGCTGGGTGGCAAATTGACTCTCGGCGATCGCAATATTTGTTCTCGACTGAGCTGCCCTTGCTCTTGCTGCTCCTCCATCAAACAAAGTGAGATTTCCTTGGAGCCCTACTGAATAGCCATCAGTAATGCTGACACCATCATCATAGCGATCTAGCAGGTTGTAGTTGCCTACCAAACTAATTTGCGGCCCTAACTGTGAAAGTGCTTGCCGTCGCTGTTGCTCACTAATGTTACGTTGTGCTAATTGCTGTTGCAATTCTGGACGATTTTGAAACGCTTGGACAATACTTTGTTCTACCGTCTGCGGCCAAAGACCCGCTAATTGCACTGGATCTGCGGTACTGATATCAACTGACTGCGACAAACTTAACGTGGTGGCAAGCTGGCGACGGGCAATTTGCTGCTGCGAGATAGCATTAGTTAGTTGTTGCTGGGCGTTTGCTAAATTCACCTGAGCCTGTAGCACATCGAACCGCGTACCGACTCCCGCCTGTTCTCTGGCTTGAGTATCCCGCAAACTAGCCTGGGCATTCTGCACAGCAGCTCGGTTAATTCTTACTTGTTCATCTGCTTGTTGCAAATTGTAGTATTGAGTCGTGGCATTCAGTCTAATTATCAAAGACTGGCTTTCAACATTCAATTCATCTGCACGTAATTGTTCTTCAGCTGCTTGGATTGCCGCTTGTCGATTACCAGAGGTATAGAGGTTGTAATTTAGTTGTGCTGAACCATTAAAAGAGGTGCTGGATTGAGATGAATTATTAGTAAAACCATTACCACTATTAGTCAAATTACTATTGATTCCCAAAGTAGGAAATAAGGCAGCTTGAGATTCGCGTAGGGCTGAACGACTGCGTTCTAGCTGTAATATAGCTACTTGTAAATCTCGATTGTTGCGTCGTGCTAGTTCTAAAGCTTGTGCCAAAGTGATTGGCACAGTTCCCTGAATCCTTACTTCCTGGGGTTTAGTAGGAAATTGCAGAGGATTAGGATTAGGGTTGAGATAATCGGGAACCTGTACAGTGCTTGAGTTATTTTGTGGTTTTGGGGGAGTTACTGCACTTACTAAAGCTGGAAAAAGAATCGCAAATGCAACACCAACCCAGATAGAATGCACAAATAATAAGCTAAAATTCATAATCTAGATGTAGTCATTAATTAGGTTTTTTGAGGATACAATCAAAAGTTTTTATCCTGATTGACCTATAGAAATTTAAATTTTAAATTCCTCCTCTAAGAGTTGATATTAACAAATTAGCCAACAATCAAGCCATCCTGAACTCGAATAATCCTTTTGGTTTGAGCAGCGATATCTGGTTCATGAGTGACAATTACAATTGTGATTCCTTGGTCATTAAGTTCTGTCAGCAAATTCATCACCTCATGAGAAGTTTCAGTATCTAAAGCTCCGGTTGGCTCATCTGCCAAAACTAATGCAGGTCGGTTGACTAAAGCACGAGCGATCGCTACCCGTTGTTGTTGCCCCCCAGATAGTTGACTAGGACGGTTAGCTATGCGTCCCTGTAATCCTACCTTTTCCAGGGCTTCTAATGCTCTTTCACGGCGTTTTGGCTTGGGTAAGTTAGCGTAAACCATTGGTAACATAACGTTTTCCAGTGCTGTTGCCCGCGCCAAGAGGTTAAATTGTTGGAAAACAAAACCTATCCTTTGGTTGCGAATATACGCTAATTCATCATCATCAAAAGTTGTCAGGTTTCTCCCTTCAAAAATATAGTCTCCAGTTGTCGGACGATCTAGACATCCCAAAATATTCATGAGCGTAGATTTCCCCGAACCTGACGCACCCATAATCGAGACATATTCCCCCTCCTCAATAGAGAGTTGAATTCCCTTAAGAATTGGAACACTAACTTCTCCCAAATGATAGGTTTTAGTAATAGATTCCATCCAAATCATTGTTGGCATAAGAATTACGAATTACGAATTATTTAGTCGCTTCTTAAAGCATTAATTGGATCTAATTTAGATGCGTTTCGTGCTGGAATTACCCCAGCGACTAAGCCAACACTCAATGAGAGTACAAATCCAGCAATAATCGACAAGAAAGAAATGATAAAGGGAAATTTGAAAATGCTTGAAGCTATAAAGGCTAATAAAATCCCAGTGGCCATCCCAATACCTCCACCGACAATGGAAATTACGATCGCTTCAGCTAAAAATTGATTAAGGATTGCCGAATTGGTGGCTCCTACAGCTTTGCGAATCCCGATCTCTCGCGTCCGTTCAACTACGGAAACTAGCATAATGTTGGCAATACCAATTCCACCAACCACTAACGAAATGCCAGCGATCGCTACTACCATTACTGTAAATAAGCCTACAACACTAGTAAAAGTACTAACAATATCAGCTTGATTAGTTAGCCGAAAATCATCAGCTTGCGGTGGATAAATGTTGTGACGCAGACGTAAGAGATTGGTAACTTGAAACTGAGCAGCTTCTAACTGCTCCTGATTAGCGCCTTTGACTAAAATTCCATTTACAGAAACGCCTACCAAAGCATTGTTCCCAACTAGTCTCTTCGACATACTAGTTAGAGGAATGAAAACCTGGTCATCTCGATCCATCGGACCCTGAGAGCCTTTAGGTTCCATCACCCCAATCACTTGATAAGCCTCTCCCTGAATGCGAATTTTCTCACCGATAGGATTTACACCCTGTCCAAAGAGCGTGGTTTGAACTGTAGGGCCAAGAATAGCTACCTGTGCGACAGTATCTAGTTCTTCTTGAGTAAAATATCTCCCTTGTTGGGGGTGAGTATTTCTGACTTCTGGATAATTTAAATCTGTGCCATAAATGGTTGTTGAGGTGTTCTGTCCTGCATACACAACTTGAGCGCTGCGTTGGAGATAAGCAGAAACCATCTGTGCTGATGGCGCTTGTGTAGCGATCGCTTTTGCATCTTCCCAGGTCAAGGTGCTGCTAGAACCGACTCCTTGACGGACATTCCCACTTCTTGCAGCACCCGCTAAGATTTGGATCACATCTGTACCCAATGCTTGTATCTGTTGCTCTACGCCCTTTTGCACTCCCTGACCAACAGAAGTAATGGCAATGACTGAGGAAATCCCAATAATCACGCCCAACATCGTTAGACCTGTGCGTAATTTGTTACTCCACAATGTCTCTGCCGCCATTGTCAAGATTTCCAGCAACGGTACTGTGCGGGTCTTCTTAGCTTTGTAAAAGCCCTTAAATATCTTAAACATAAGGTTTTATTTAAAACTCACTTTAAGGGGAACCACCGCCTGAACGACCACCGCCGCCACCAGATCCTCTGCCGCTACCGCCACCGCCAGTTCCACCGCCTCCTCCAATACCAGGGAAAACTCCTCCTCGTGGTGTTGATTGCGGACGCGACCCTGGTGGGAAACTGAGTAATACTCTCTCGTTTCCTGTCAATCCAGACTTAACTTCGGTAAAGTTATTTGCGGTGACACCAGTCTCGATGCGAGTAAAGACAGGTTTGTTATCTGCTCCAGCCACAAACACACCTGTGGCATTTTGTTGCCTCACAACTGAAGCAGTTGGCACTACTAAAACATTTTCAACCTGACCGACTTGAAAATCTACTTCCGCATTCATCCCAGACCGCAGTAATCTTTGAGGGTCTGAAAGTGATATTCTCACTTCAAAACTGGTAACGTTTTGTTCTACTATTGCTTGGGCAGCGATTTGGCTGACTTTACCTTCAAAGGTTTTTCCTGGGTAGGCATCTGCTGTAATCGAGACTTTTTGACCAAGGCTGATTTTGGAAATATTTGTTTCCGCTAAATTGGCGACAACTTCATTTGTTGAAGCTAGAGACAAGATCGAAGAAGAAGATGAGGAAGCTACTTCACTACTAGCAGTTGTGGGTGTCACGAAAGCACCGGGATCGGCAAATTTCTTTGTCACTACCCCATCAAAAGGGGCGCGAATAATTGTGTCATTGATTTCGGCTTGGATGTTTTGCAGCGAACCACGAGCAGATGTTACCTGGGCGCGAGCTGCATTAATATCTTCTTGGCGCGTTCCTGCTTTCAGAAGTGCCAAAGCTTGCTGTCTCTGCTTCACTATAGCTTGTGCTTGCTCTATGTCTTCTGGACGTGACCCAGCTTTTTGCAACCCAAGTGCTTGCTGTGCTTCATTTACACTAGCTTGGGCGCTGTCACGAGTGGCACGGTTTTGGTTAAGAGTCTGAAGGGATATACCGCCTGCATTGTAAAGCTGTTGATTACGAACAAAATCATCTTCTGCTTGGCGGAGGGTGGCTTGAGCGCTTTGCAAGCGTGCCTGTGCTTGGGCAATATCTTGAGAGCGATTGCCTGCTTGTACCTTTTGCAGATTCGCCTGGGCTTCGTCTAATACTCCTTGTGCTTGAGCAATATCTTGAGGACGATTACCTGCGATCGCTTTTTGCAAATTCGCCTCGGCTTGTGCCAATTGCCCTTGAGCAGAAGTAAGTTGCCCCCGCAGGTTGGAATCATCCATGTAAGCGACAATCTGTCCTTGTTTGACGAGATCCCCTTCCTTCGCTAGCAGTGTTTTTAAAATGCCAGAATTTTTCGGGCTGAGGTTGATTGACCGCTCAGGTTTCACTGTTCCGTTTGCTGAAACTGTGATTGTTAAACTCTGCCTTTGTACAGGTCTTGTCAGCACCCGACGACTGGCTTGTTGCTGGGAAACAACGGCTACTTGGTAATAAACTGCATAGCCAATTCCACCCAAAAGGCAAAAAGCAATTAGCCAAGAGAGCCAATTTCGTCTGCCCTTTTTTTTCTTTACCTCTGGAAATAAAACTGGCGAATCTACGGTATTTGGTGTATCAATTTTCATATCCATTTTGTCTATAAGGAACGGCTACCGAGCCAGTTATTCACGGCTAAACTATAGCCTGGTAGCCCTATACTGACAATGATTTTGAGTTTTTATGTTTTAAAGGTTTATTTGCAGTACTAACCCACTAGGAAGTCTGAAATAATCATCACGCACTCTCACTAATCTCCCAGCAGGAACAATTTCCTGACTGGGAAGAAGAATATCCCCGTTGGGAAGTCTGAAGTAACCTTGGTTACGCAGCCTGACTATGGATCTAGAAGGAATAATTTGACCGTTGGGATATCTAATGTCACCATTACCAAGTCTGACTACTCTGCTATAGGATTGGTTGTCACGGTTCCAATTATTATCCCGATTTCTCAGGTTTCTGACTTCTCCAGGATAGGATCTGTTGTCACGCTTCCAATTGTCCCGATCTCTAGAGTTTCGGACTTCTCCAGGATAGGATCTGTTGTCACGGTTCCAATTATTATCCCGATTTCTCAGGTTTCGGACTTCTCCAGGATAGGATCTGCCGTCGCGATCCCAATTTTGATCGCGATCGCCAACAACGTAGACTTTCGTCTGGGCACTTGCAGGCGCAGTCAAAAGAGTAGGAACAATTATCAGGGCAGCAGCAGCTAGGACTATCGATACACGGTTTGGCTTCAACATGAAATTAACTCCTCATTGCTATTAAATTTCTATTCTGCTGAGGTTTAGATTCAGCAATACTTAGATAGTTGCCTTTATTTGGGTATTAATATTTTTGATATTTACCTCATCGTATAAATTCATACATAATAATTATCGATCAAAAAGCTGAAACCAATGTATGACAAAAGTCATTAGTAATTCGAGACTTATGTATGACCAAAGTCATCAGTTTTTAATGGGGAGATAAGGGAGAATAATTAATATCTAACGCCCAATTTTTTTAAATTTAATCCTGTATTGGCGCAATTCCTTGCCAGATAATGTCCACAAAATTTTGGATAAATGCTGATACTTCTGTACCACAATCTTCAGAGTTTAAGTAACTTTTTATGGAAATAACGTCTGTTTTTATACTTTTCTGAAACGAAGTCTGCTCTAAAAAAACATAGTTCATCAACGATCCGAGTAAAATATGAGCCACTGTCTGGGGATCGCAAGGGCGAAGGCGATTTTGGTTGATTTCATACTCTAGAAAAGCGGTAAGTGCTTTGAAATCTTGTATGGGTCTTGGTTCTTTACCTCCAAGTTCTGGAAACGCATTGCCTCGCGATCGCAGCATCACAATCTGAGGCAGTACCTCACGATAAAATTCCATAATCTGGAGGCAAATATTGATTAGGTTTTCTTTGAGATTGCCTTTGCCACTAAGAGATTCCAACTCGCTCACCCACACGGGTTTTTCTGGAATTCCCATCGCCGCAAAAAATAATTCTTCTTTGGTTGAGAATCGCTTGAAAATTGAAGCTTCAGAAATACCTGCCTGTTGAGCAATTTCTAAGGTTGAAGCACCAAATCCTTGTTGCAGGAAAACTTGACGAGCCGCTTCTAATATCTGCTGATTGGTGATTTTGGGTACACGAGCCATAAATAAGTGAGTAATTACTTATTAATCTATTGCTTTTGTAATTGGAATGTCAATAACTAATGACGTAATATTTTGCTGCCGTCAAGAGCGGAGATCGTTTAAGCTAGCTGAAAGATTCTTTGATTAGTGGCTTAAAGGCGGTAATGTGCCTAAACATGTTCGTTTGATTTCTTTGCTAATGGTCTGTAGTTTGTGGAGTATGCCAAAAGCCGCTAACGCGCAGGCATTAATACCCCATACACTGCAACTAGATGGGACAAAGTTAGAGAAGCAGGGGTTGAGCCTGGCACAAGAGGCGGCTCAACTAGCTCAGTTTCAACAGGTTGAATTAGCTTTGCCACGAGCGCGGCTGGCTAGTCAACTGGCTCCGAAGAATGATAAAGTATGGTTGCTTTTAGGTGGATTGCAACTCCAAACCAAAGAGTTTGACGGGGCGATCGCTAGCTTAAAAAAAGCGCAATCTATCAACCCCAAAAATGGTGATATTTTGTTTGCTTTGGGTTCAGCTAATTTTCAGCAGAAAAATTACCAAGCGGCGGTTGTCAATTACCAAGACGGCTTGAAGTTAAAACCCAACGATCCAGAAGGGTTATTTGATTTGGGTAATGCTTACTATCTACTGGGTAAATTGCCAGATGCGATCGCACAGTACGATAAAGCAGTCTCTCAAAATAAAAAATTCTGGCCAGCGCTCAACAATATTGGCTTAATCAACTACGAACAGGGTAATACCTCTGAAGCGATTAAGCAATGGCAATCTGCTGTAACCATTGATAAGCAAGCCGCAGAACCTTTATTAGCTTTGGCAGTGGCACTGTATACGAAAGGCGATCGCCAACAAGGTCTAACAATGGGAGAAGCTGCACTCCGCATCGATCAGCGCTATGCTAATTTGAATTTTCTTAAAGAAAATCTCTGGGGCGATCGCCTACTGTCTGATACGAAAAAATTCCTAGAATTACCCCGTATTCAAGCAGCTTTACAGCAACCAGAAAACTCATCATCAGCCCCTGGAAAACAGCCTACTCAATAGGAGCGGGGAGTGGAAGAGGGCAGGGTGCAGGGTAGCAGGGTGCAGGGG
>NZ_JADEXU010000188.1 GCF_015206895.1 Nostoc sp. LEGE 12450
TATTTGCGATGCTGTTAATGATTTGGGTGCGCCTGCTGTGGCTAACGTATCCAAATGCTTGCTCCTGTTTTTTTGCATCAAGGCTATATTTTACCTCTATTGGTAAATTCTTTCCTAGAAATCACCTAAAACCATGCCACTAAATTGAAAATCTAGACTTATGTATTTTTCTTTCTTCGTATGAAACCACCCCTTTTTTTAAGGGAATCAAAAGCCTGTGAAACGACTCTAGAAGACTTATATGTACAGCATAGCCCTGTAAACTGAATGTAATCTTGGCAAAAGTTTTAAGGTGCTTCTGGAACTCTAGCAAGACAAATTGGAATAAATATGTATAATACCCAGGACAGGGGCAATATTGCAATTAAAAAAGTCCACTAGAAGTTATTCGTGGCGTTTTAGTTGCTCAGGCTTTGTCTTAGTGGTAGATTTTACCCTGATGATTTTCTGGCTATACTAGTGATTTAAGCTGATTGATTGATAAATTCCATTTCCCAGTATGAAAGACATAAAAACTATAAATTTCAGACATAATATTAAGTGTACATTTCCTTTTAAGTAGCACAAAACCCTTGTCTTGTCTTAGAATAAATAAATTTACTTGGTGGTAAAAAACTCATCAGTCAATCACTGAGGTTATTCACACTAACATTACAGAGTCAATCTAAAACAATCAAACATCTTCTGAGTTAGCACCTATGAAAGAAGAATTGATAGCCAGAATTATACAAGTATTGCGAATTAATATGAGTTGGATGACTTGGAATTTATTTCTGGCTTTTATACCTTTGGCTTTGAGTGTGTGGCTATTTCGCATGAGGCGCGGTGGCACTTGGCTTTGGTGGCTAGGATTCTTAGTTTTCTATGCTTTCTTACCAAATGCACCGTATTTATTGACCGATGTAATCCACTTGATAGATGATATCCGCACAATTCAATCTGTGTGGATGATTACTTTAATACTCATACCTCTGTATTTGCTAGTAATTCTCGGTGGATTTGAAGCTTATGTAATCTCGTTAATTAATTGGGGTTACTACTTACATCGCATCGGTAAGAGTCAATGGATTTGGCGTGTTGAGTTAATTACACATATTCTCTGCGCTGTTGGTGTTTATTGGGGGCGATTTTTACGTTTCAACAGTTGGGATTTTATTACTCAACCCGATGCCTTACTTACTAAAGGAGTAGAAGAAATTCTGGGAAAACAACCCTTGGTAATTATTGCTATCACCTTTGTGGTACTTGCAGGTCTGTACTGGATTATGAAACGAGTAACTTTAGGTCTTAGCAAGCCAGGTAATAGAATCGGAATCAAGTCAGAAAGCACTAACTCTAACACGCCAAACATTTGATGTTCCTGGCGATTTTAGATTTTAAATTTGGGGTCTTCATTAGTAATTCCATTGATGAATATTGCCTATCAAAAGAAAGATGCAATTAAACCCTCCTTAAGGTGAAATAAACTCAGAAGCAAACGGTCGGACTTTGACCACCACCATCTGAGAATAGCGTCCTATCAGATCGTTGAATATCGATGGTCTGATCTGATGTTTTTGATCCGTTTATAGGAGGGGTATCTTATGGAATTAATTTCTAGAGAAGAAATAAAGACATTAATAGAACAGCCAAAAGGGAATTGTGTTTCAATTTATATGCCAACGCACCCAGCCGGGCCAGAAGTGCGACAAAATCCAATTCGGTTTAAAAATTTGGTCAAGGAAGCAGAGGCTCGTTTAGTTGATGCGGGTTTGGAAGAGAAAGATGCGATCGCATTATTGGAAAAATCCCATGAAATTGATACCCAAGAGTTTTGGGAGCAAATGGGAGAGCAAGGACTAGCGATTTTTATTTCTGAAAATATCTTTCGCTATTACCCTCTGCCAATTGATTTTCAAGAGTTGGTCGTGGTTACAGACCGATTTCACATCAAGCCACTGCTGCCAATTTTAAATGGTAATGGTCGCTTCTATATGCTGGCTTTGAGCCAACAAGATATCAGGTTATTTGAAGGAACACGCTACAGCGTCAAGGCGGTGGAAGTAGAAAATCTCCCTAAAAGTCTAGATGAAGCTTTGCAAAGAGATGAGACTGCTAAAGAAGGTCAGTTTCGCATTGCAACACCAAAAGGGGGAACTTCCAATCCTTTTTCGCAACCAGGTACGTTTCACGGACAGGGAAGCCCTGACAGGGATAAACACCAAGAAGACATCCTCCAATTCTTTCAAATTGTCGATCGCGCATTACACGAAAAACTGCGATCGCAAAAAGCGCCTTTGGTACTGGCTGGGGTCGAGTATCTCTTGCCTTTATATAGACAGGCAAATACTTACCAGCATTTGATGGATGAAGCTATCACTGGTAATCCAGAAATTCTCAGCGCCCAAGAGTTACATGACCAAGCTTGGCCGATTGTCGAGGCTGATTTCCAGAAGTCCCAAGAAGGGTTTTTGGAGCAATTTCACGAATTGTTTGGTGGTGATACTGGTAAGGCATCTAACAACCTGAAAGAAATTGTCTCAGCAGCTTATTATCAACGAGTGGATTCATTATTAGTTGCAGTTGGTCAACAACAGTGGGGTTTATTTGATCCAACCTCAGAAACGGTTTATTTGCACCCAGAAAAAGAAGCTGGTGATGAAGATTTGTTGGATTTTGTTGCTGCTCATACCTTATTAAATGGTGGCACGGTTTACGCTGTCCCTCCCGAACAGGTTCCATATAGCACACCTGTTGTAGCAATTTATCGATATTGAACAAACATTTTGACGGTGTTGTATAAAGGTGAATGTGCTATATACAACACCAACGATGATTACTATTCGCTGCTTTAGGGACGTTTGAAAAGTATTTCGTCTGGAAGTCCCTTATGGATTTAATTTAATTGGGAAACTAGGATTAATCGGTAAATTAGGATTAATCGTGATACTAGGAACTACTTTAATCAGGCGAGAAACAGTGATATCAATCAGCTTATCTTGATTTGGGGCACTATGTCCTCCTTGTGATTGTCCAACGGAACATAAGTCATTTTTGTTCGGTACGAATAACCAGCTAGAAGGAGAGCAACCTATCCAAAAGTGTCTGATCATTTGAATTCTTGCTGTTGCTACAAACTCTCCCAGATTATTATAAGTTATGGGGCCACTAGCAATTAAGTATTGAGCAGAAGCAGGGGAAGGAGGCTCATCCGTTGG
Source organism: Nostoc sp. LEGE 12450 (assembly GCF_015206895.1). Taxonomy (GTDB): domain Bacteria; phylum Cyanobacteriota; class Cyanobacteriia; order Cyanobacteriales; family Nostocaceae; genus Nostoc. The sequence goes on from NZ_JADEXU010000188.1 coordinate 3,198, forward strand.
GCCTGCGTGTGTAAATTGTTTTACTACTGTTTGCGGATTTGATGAAATGCCGGAGTTAAATGTCACCTTATTATTCGTAAAAATTGTTGAGCTAGGATATAAAATTGGCCATGTAGTACCAGCACCAACATGAGGAACATACTTTGTACCATTTTCTTGATAGGATGCAGGTAAGAAGTATTGAGGGCCAATAAAAAAATTTACCGATTCTCCTGATTTAATAACTAATGGATTGGGAGGAGAAGAAGTTCCACCGTATTGAGCTTCAAGTCTTGGGTTTAATAATGGTCTATTTTCTCTTGGCATCAGATTTAGCGCTTCATAAACATCAATATCCAAGCACGTCTTTGTTGAAGCACCAGGGCAACTATTAGTTTTTTGAGCTACAGCTTTTGAAGTTTGTGAATCTGTCCACGAATCCCAAGTTACAATTGTTGCTGTCAGACTAGCAATGGAAATACAAGCCACAATTGCTGTTGTAATAAATACGAGAATTTTTTTCTTCATAAATTCAACTCCAAATCAATCAAAATTTATTAAACATATCCCTGTTTTGCGAAAGTAAATCTAAACTATGAATAGGATATCCAAAGATTTTGACTAGTTTCCGCCCTAGCGCATAAAAATAAAATCTATATATAGCTATCCGATAGCGAAGCGGTAGCGAGTCAGACGCTCCTGCGTCGCTAACGCTGCGCTATCGAGCGTCTTTGATTTATGAAATTATTTGCGTAGGAAGGGAATAGGCAAGAAGCAATAGGCAATAGGCAATAGGCAATAGGCAAGAAGCCTCTTTGAGTTACACTGAATTTTTTCAAAAATCAAATATGAGTCCTATAGACTACAGATAAAATACCTTGCCTTTCGGAAAATATTTCAAAATAATTTCGCCAGCTTTTAGTGCTAGCTAACCTACAAAAAATCATTGTTGGCAATGACAGAATATATTATATTTATTCACGCCCATCGACTTAAAACGCTTTTCTTGTGTAAAATACTGTAATTTATTGTGTGACAAAGTATTTTGAGAGATAATACTTCTTAATAAATTTATTCATCAGGTATTTCTTATGCCCTTGCGTCTATTGTTGACGACGCGCTGCTGCTAAAATTAGGCGTTGTTCAGCACGAGCGATCGCTTGATATGTTCGCTCAACTGCTTCCGGTTCAACAGAAATGGAAGTTATGCCCCATTCCACTAATTTATCGATGATTTCTGGATAGAGGGCTGGTGCTTGACCGCAGATTGAACAAGGTATACCGGCACTTTGAGCCATTTGGATCAGTTGAGCGATCGCACCCATAACTGCGGGATGACGTTCATTAAATACTTTTGCTAGTTGTCCTTGTTCTCGATCCACTCCGAGCAATAATTGGGTTAGGTCGTTTGTACCAATGGAAATTCCGGCTGCACCTGCTTTCACATATTCCGGCAGCAAAAATAGTACACTTGGCACTTCCGCCATCATCCACAATTGAAACTGCGACACCTCGGTTAAATGAGCTTGCTCAACTTTGCGACGGCAAAAGACAAATTCTTCTACAGTCCGCACAAAAGGTAATAGTAGGTTGACATTGCTGTAACCAGCCTGCTGTACCCTCGCTAAAGCTTGCAGTTCTAACTCAAATACTGCGGGATTTCGTAAATAGCTGAAAGTGCCGCGTTCACCCAACATCGACTGGGGTGAATATTCTAAACTATCACTCAATGATGGTAAATCCTGCGATCGCCAATCTAAGGAACGATAAAAAACTGGTCTTGGCGCAAAAGCACGAGCAAATTGCATAATCTGCTCAGACCATAACTCTAATAATTCTGCCTGACGACCGCCTAAAATCCAACTATTGGGATGTTGTCCGTCCAATATATTTAATACCATCAATTCTGAGCGCAATAATCCCACGCCATCCACAGGGAAACTTTGCACTTGTTCTATTAAACTGGACTGACTCAAGTTAACCAGTAGTTGGGTAGCAATCATGGGTAGATGAGAAGTAAAAGTAGGATAGGGCGCTTTTGGGTTGGGGTGATGTGGGGAAAGAAGTTTTTCTTCTCTCTCTTTCTCCATCTCCTCCTTTGAGTCTCCTTTGATGCGATAAACTTCTCCTCTGTCACCATCAAGCAGTAGTCGTTCGCCGGTTTGGATTAAGGTTGTGGCAGATGTTGCGTTTACTACTGCTGCGATCCTTAATTCTCTAGCAAGAATTGCGGCATGGCTGGTTAATCCACCTTGTTCTGTGATAATACCAGCAACTTGGTGTAGCAATGGTAGCCAATCAGGAGTGATTGTTGGTACTACTAAAATCACACCCTTGGGTAGTTGTTCGGGTTTCTGTTGTGAATGATGAATTACTAAAGCAGTGGCCACAACACGTCCCCCTGCTGCTCCTAGTCCCCTAATGAATTGTCCGTGGGGAATTACAGATTGGGGAGAACTAACTTGTGTGATGTAGAGCTTGCTAGATGTGGTTTGTTGAGCAATAGTCCATTTAATGGTAAAAGTTTTACCTAGTTCACTTACTAGTTGAGTTCCCAGAGCAATTATTTGTTGTAAATATTCTTCTTGTAAAGCGTACTGTTCTTGTTGGGCTTCTGGAAGTACGTAGGTACTCAAAGAAGTATGATCTGGTGTTAGCACTGAGTTAGATGTGGGTTGCGAAAAAGCTTCAGGCGCTGCATCATTCACGCCATAAGCCAGCATTTTATTGCCCAAATGTTGCTCAAGCACAACTCCAGTTGCCTGTTGAATGTAGTAGATATCTGGCTGGACTTCACCAAGAGCGATCGCAATTCCTAATCCCCAAGTAGCCTCAATTTCCCACCCAGAGGAGTTGGCTTTGAGCAAACCACTGGCGATCGCATTCTCAACAGGTTGCACCAAAACTGCTAGATTTATTTGTTGCAGATTAATTCCTGCTCGTTGCCAATATAGGAGACTTCTGGCACGAAATATCTGACTCCAAGTGCGCTTTAATGCCCAAGCGATCGCTTCAGGTTCGCACTGGCAAAACACCGACTCCAGCAAACCAGATATATTCTTTATACCAGGAGTAGTATTTGATACTGCCAAGGTAGGTCGAAGAATCAAACAGCTAGTTTGCCATTCCTTAGCTGCTTGGAAAATTGTACTCACCCACTGCTGCGGCACAGTCGCAGTCAGAATTTCTTGGCGCAAGCGACCAGCTACCTGCTGAAGTTGTCGCCAATTAGCAACATCTAGATGTAACGAAGAATGGGGTAAGTCAGCCACTAATGACTCTGAACTATTGAGATTTTCAAGAAATTGCCGCAAAATTTCTGCCGAAACGACAAAACCAGGCACCACCGGATAACCACGCTGCATGATTCTGCTCAAGTAAAATGCTTTGTCACCTACTTTGGCGCGGTCTTGTAATTTAATTTGGTCTAGCCAGTAGAGTTTGTCCACTCAATTTGTTAGTTGTCTATTTTTAGCCAGAGTTGTAGATGTCAGTATCACATTTAATTATTTAGTGTATGGGTTAAATCTAGCAATTTGAGGTAAATTTTTATAGTTCATTCATTTAAAATAGTTGAGATAACTATTTAATCAAGCTCAAATTCATGTTGTTTAACCAGATTGCAATCACTGTCATAATTTAATAACGTAAACTTTATTTAGTTTTGATAAAAAAATATTTTAATTGGAAAACAATCTTAAGAATGGAAGATGTTAATTTACAATCTAAAAAAGTATCCCTGAATTGAAAGAATCTAAACGTAGTACTTATATTTAATTTTTTACAAAACCCTGTAAAACTCAAAAAGCCTTCTTGCCTATTAAGCCAAGATTAAATTCAAAAAACAAAGCAGATGACTAGATGATATAAACTTTCAATTACACCCGTTGAATTAGACTCCACCAATATAAAGAGTAAAATATTTTTGCACTATTTTGTAAAAATATTAATAATTAACCTAGTACACTCTAGCGGAAATTTGCCAACCTTTAAAAAAGGTATTTTTTCCCAAGTCTTGTTAATTGAGATGATAACTGGATTTTCCCATGCTGTACTATGTAAGTAAGTTGGCACAATAAAATCAAACTATGTAAAGAAAAATGAACTAGCCTAAAACCCTTATACCTCTTGACTGTAGCAAGATTGCCTATTGTCTTATCCCAACGACAATTATTTACACCTACTTACTCATATAAAATTATTTACACCAGACTAAACATTGCCAAACACTTACTACATTGCAACTAATGATTGGCTAAATATCAGCTTCAGATTATGCTTTGCGTTATTTATAGGAGCGATTATCGGCTTAGAACGCCAAATTAGCCGCAAACCAGCCGGTTTAAGAACTCACATGCTGGTGAGTCTAGGATCAGCTGTGTTTACCTTGATAATTATGCAAACAGCAGGGCTGCAAAATAGTCCTGATGCACTTAGCCGCGTCATTCAAGGAATTGCAGCTGGTGTAGGATTTCTCGGTGCTGGAGAAATTGTGCGCCAATCTTCTCAAGAATCACAGCGACTTGAAATTCACGGACTCACATCAGCAGCAGCCATTTGGGTTTCGGCTGCATTGGGAATTGCTGCCGGTTGTGGTTTGTGGCAGTTAGGATTGATTGGTACTCTGCTGACTTTTCTGATTCTCAACGTTTTTAAAAGGTTAGAAAAACATCAATAACTAATAGAAAAAAATTAGGATTTAAGCCTGATACATAAATGTTAACTATTGTCAATCAACCCATTTTTAAGGAATTAAACGGTTAACTAATGCGTTTTTAACCTCTTACCTATGTGTTTTCTAATTGTTAAGTCGTTAAATAAATTACCTTTAAACCTCAGAGGTGCAGAGAAGCCAGTACGTTGCAGGGGTTCTCACCGTTGTAGCAACTGGCGCAACACAGAGAGAAAAAAGAGATTTTAGAGTCATCTTGAAAAGGCTAATCCTAAATCATTATTAATTTGGGATTATTTCTCCTGCTTTCACAAAAAGAATTTGGGAGGACTTTAACCACTGGGAATCAAAAGAACCTAAGTGAGTGGTAGTAATTAGGGTTTGAAAGCGGTCTTGAATAGCATCAAGCAATTGATTTTGGCGGGATAAATCTAGTTCGGCAAGAACATCATCAAGTAATAGCAATGGTGGCTCTTTGACGACTTCTTCAATTAATTGTAATTCGGCTAATTTTAAAGCTAGAACCAGCGTTCGTTGTTGACCTTGAGAACCGTATTGACGAGCGGGTGTCTGGTTAATAGTTAATTCTATTTCGTCTCGATGGGGGCCGACAAGAGTAGTACCTTGGTGCATTTCAGCAACGGCTCGCTGCTGAATTTTTACTAAAAAAGCTTGCTGCACTTCTTCTGGATGGTTATCCTCTGAAGAAATATTAGGCAGGTACTTGATTTGTAGAGCTTCTGTACTGCCACTAATACTGGCGTGCCAAGCACTAGCAATAGGAGCTAATCTTTGGATAGCGCGATCGCGTCTTCTAATTACCCTGGTTCCTGTGGTAGCTAACTGTGCATCCCACACTGCTAGTTCTGAGTGTAGAGACGTTGCATCCAAAGTCTCTACATGGCGTTTTAAAAAGGCATTGCGCTGGCGTAATACGTGGTTATACTGCTGCAAAATGTGAGCATAAACTGGTTCGAGTTGAATTAAGAGTGTATCCAACCAGTTGCGGCGACCTTCCGGGCCGCCGCGCACTAGGTCTAAATCCAGGCTGGAAAACTGCACTGCGTTGAGAACGCCAAGAAAATCCATTTGACGGCGGATAGACTCACCATTGAGAGCAACGCTCCGGCGACCATTGCGCCGGAGCGTTAAGGTAAGGTCACTAACGCCTGTTTGTCGCTCAAGAGTGGCATTAATTTGGGCTATAGCTTCCCCTTCCTGAACCAAATCGCGATCGCGGGTCATGCGGTGCGATCGCAATGTCGCCAGCAACTCCACCGCCTCCAACAAATTCGATTTTCCCTGAGCGTTATTACCTACCAAAATTGTTTTGGCAGCATTAAACTCAACCTTTTGGTCTTGATAATTGCGAAATTGTCGGAGGCTTAGAGTTTTCAGGTACATGGTAGGGATTGGGAATTGGGAATTGGGTACTGGGGACTGGGTACTGGGGACAAGGGGCGAAAATTAAGTAATGCCCCATGTCCAATGCCCAATGCCCAATTTACACAGCCTTCTTGCCCATAATCCGCAGAAATATCTTTTCCGCTTCAATCCAGACGAACATTAAGGCACTGAAGCCAATACAAACCCCCAATTCCTGCATATTCAGGTAGTGAGTACCAAAGAAATCTCGTAGGGGTGGGACATAAACTAGCATCAACTGCAAAATCGTGGTGACGACAACAGCCGCTAGTACAAAGATATTGGAGAAGGGATTCATCTCAATAGCCAGCCGGTTGTTAGAGCGAATAGCGATCGCATGTCCCATTTGGGCAATACACAAGGTAGTAAATACCATTGTTTTCCAAGCTTCGGGATCGCCCTGATACCCAGCAGCATGGGTATGTTGATAAGCCCACCACATTAAGGCAATGCTGATAATGGCAAAAATGATCCCAATGCGAATCATGTAAGAACCCAACCCCCTGGCAAAAATACTTTCGCGGGGACTAAAAGGCGGACGTTGCATTACATCCGGTTCTGGAGGTTCCACAGCTAATGCCAAGGCTGGTAAACCGTCTGTCACCAAGTTCATCCACAAAATTTGTAAGGGGGTAAGGGGAACGCCTCCCAAACCAATTAAGGGTGCAGCGGCAATTGTCAGAACTTCACCAATGTTACTGCCCAAGATGTATTTAATAAAGCGGCGGATGTTGGTATAAACAACTCTACCTTCCTTGGTGGCGCTAACAATTGTAGCGAAGTTGTCATCAAGTAACACCATATCGCTGGCTTCTTTACTGACATCAGTGCCAGTAATGCCCATTGCAATACCGATATCGGCTTGTTTGAGGGCTGGGGCATCGTTAACACCATCGCCCGTCATCGCTACAAATCGTCCCCGACGTTGCAGTGCTTGGACAATTCGCAGTTTGTGTTCTGGGGAAACCCTAGCATAAATGCTCACGAGGTCAACGTTTTGCTCTAGTTCCTCGTCACTCATCCGTTGCAATTCTTGACCTGTGAGAACACGATCCCCTTCTTGGGCAATTCCCAAATCGGTAGCGATCGCTCGTGCTGTTAATTGGTGGTCGCCAGTAATCATTACTGGGCGAATACCTGCATCTCGACATTCTTGGACTGCTGCCCTCACCTCTGGGCGTGGCGCATCCAGCATTCCCACCAATCCCAGCCATACCAAGCCTTGCTCAGATGCCTCACTTGAACCTTCGGGTGGAATTTCCGCGAGCGATTTGTAGGCAAAACCTAGTACCCGTAGACCTTTACTCGCCATCAGGTCATTTTCTGCCAAAATTTTCTGGCGTTGTTCTTCGGTTAAGGGGGCTGAGTGATTGCCCAAATGAATCTGAGTGGAACGTGCCAAGGTTAACTCTGGAGAACCTTTGGTAAACATTAAGTAAGGTTCAGATTGGAGAAAACCGGCGATCGCTGGGTCAACGCCTCTCGAAGACGCTTCACCTGTGGCGACTCCTTCCACTTGAGAAATCACGCTCATCCGCTTACGTTCCGAAGAAAAAGGGAACTCAGCGACGCGAGGTAACTTACTGTTCCACTGGTCTTTTTCGATTCCGGCTTTTCCCGCCAGGGTAACTAATGCCCCCTCTGTCGGATCTCCCAAAATTGCCCATTCACCTTGTTCTTTTTGCAACACTGAATCATTGCAAACAGCACAGGCGACTGATAATGCAGAAATTTCTGGAGACTCTTCTAAGGAAACTTTTTGACCATTTAACTGAAAGTCGCCTGTGGGAGCATAACCTTCGCCGGTGACGCGAAAAGTTTTGTCATTGGTATAAACCGATTGCACCACCATTTTATTTTGAGTCAGGGTGCCGGTTTTATCAGAACAGATGGTGGTTACAGAACCTAATGTTTCTACTGCTGGCAGTTTGCGAATCAGGGCATTTTGGCGCACCATTCGCTGAGTTCCCAGTGCCAATGTAACGGTAATTACAGCAGGTAAACCTTCTGGCACCACAGCAACTGCCATACTTAAGGAAACTTCCAAAAGTTCTTGGATGTTTTTAAAACCTCCGTCCTTGATGACACCACCAACGACGACGATCGCTACCAGAATCAAAGAACCCGTAACTAGGACATTACCCAGTTGAGTCATCCGCTGCTGTAATGGCGTAGGTTCACTTTCCACCGCCTGCAACATCGCAGCAATTTTGCCTAATTCTGTTGTCATGCCGGTGTTAGTCACCAGAACCTTACCGCGTCCTTGGACTACTTCGGTTCCTTGATACACGACATTAAGGCGATCGCCTAATGATGTTTCCTCTGGCAATTTTAGTGATGCCTGTTTATTCACCGCTTCGGCTTCACCAGTCAATGCCGACTCACGCACTTGTAAATTAGACTGTTCTATTAAACGTCCATCCGCAGCTATCTGCATTCCAGCTTCCAGCAGCATTACATCCCCTGGAACTAGTTCCTTGGCTGCTATCTCCACCAGTCTGGTGTCGCGGATGACCCGTACTAAGGGAGAAGTCATTTTTTTCAGGGCTGCCAAGGCTTTTTCGGCACGGCTTTCTTGGACATAGCCGAGTATGCCATTGAGAATCACAATTGCTAAGATAGCGATCGTATCTTTAAATGGCACTTCACCGGGCTTCAAATCGCCCGCCCGCAAAGCCACCAGGTCTAAAATCCCAGAAATCAGAGCTACGCCAATCAGCATCAACAACATAATGTTCTTGAACTGATCCAGCAGAATTTCCCAAGCACTACGGCCAGCAGTTTCTTCAAGTTCGTTGGGGCCGTATTTTTGCAACCTCTGTTGAATTTCTTGGGGTGTTAAGCCACTGTCTGCATTACTATCGAGCAGTTCTAGTGCTTTATCAACTTCTAAACTATGCCAAACGGCGGCACCTTCAGGCAGAGAATTAGCAGACATCGTGTAAGTCACAGCAAATGGTTACAAAATTCGATCATAATTTAGTGATGGCAGGAATTCCATCTTCTAAAGTTACATTAAGGCGATCGCCTAGATATGTGAAGGAGACGGAAGGAACTTTTCAGTTGGGGATTAGACCCCGGATGAATTTAAGTCATTGAAGTCACTGTAACTATCCTTAAGTGGGGTCTTAAACCCAAGCTTGCTCTGGTGAGAGCAGTTCAAGAGTGAGGACATTTTTCCCCCTGCCTTGCTTGATAAATGTATATGTAATTCTTAACATTTGTAAATCCTCCCATTTTGACATAGTATTATTTCTCACGAAAGAGTTGATCGGAACAAATTTTACCGATAATTATGAGTAATAGAGCTTTGAAGCTTTGTTACAGAGGATATGTCACAATTAATTTTAGGCTGCCATTCCTTTCATTTCATCCCGTAGTCAATAGCCAGGATGTATGGCACGATTGCATTTCTTCATTTTTAATTTTGCGGAAAGTTGAGCCAGTCCCTTGTGTATTTCGCCGCTCAAGTAAACTGGAGTGCCATTAGGGTTTACCAATCTAGCAAACTTTTCCAGCTGAATTTTGAATTTTGAATTACCCAGGCGTGCTAAACCATTCAATAAATATGCTTAATATGAGTTTTGCACTCCCCACTTTGACCGTTAGCCAGATGTTTGGGCAAAAAACAATTCGACCGCTTACTGCTGCTACCCTGTGTGGCATTACTTTCATTAAAGATAGACTAATTGCCATTGACAGTATTAAAGGGCATCTACTGGAGATTGATCCCACCTCTGACAACAGCAAAATTCTCAATCCCCATCAAGTTAAAGAATTTACCGATGTCACTGGTATAGCGGTGTGGGAAGATTCCCTGTGGGTAAGCCGAGAAAATAGTGTTTACTTGTGCAAGCTCAATGCTTTGGGTCTGGAACATTTTGTGACATTGCCTTATCCGGCTGACGGCGTTGCTGTTTGGGAAACAACAGTTTATGTCAGCTGCCAACGGCTGGGCTACATTTTGGTTTATGACCGCGAAACACGAAAAGAAATTACCAGATTTTATGCCCCTGGAGTTGGGATAGAGAATTTAGCCGTCAACCAAGAAATGCTATGGATTTGCGATCGCACCGAACAATCAGTGTACGCAATGGACAGGGCCACAGGAGAACTGCAATTTAGTGTCCTGACACCCTTTGAATGTCCTACAGGCATAGCAATCCATAAAAATGGGGAAACAGGCGAAGAAAGTATCTATGTTGCCTACGCCTCAGAGGAGCCTTATATCCGGGATAACCCCAATGCCGATCCGAGTCATGAGTTAACATTCCGCGATCGCACTTTTATTCATCCCCTGCATTATCATTACCAGCCAGATAAGCGCTACGCCCTCTCTAATGGCTATCTCATTGAAATGTCTTATGCTGAGGAAATTGCACCCTTAGACGAGGTGTATTTACCTGATGTAGAATGGCGCATCGCCCTACCATCGGAAACTGAGCGTCAAAAAGTGAAACACGTTGAACCAATTGGTATACCCTTTACCGAAGAAGTGGTAGAAGGGCAACGTGTAGCAGTCTTTAAATTTGATTCTCTAGCTCCAGGTGAACGGCATATATTTGGCTGGAAAGCACTTGTGGAAGTCCGAGGAATTAAGTATCGCATCACACCTAGAGATGTTGAAGATATACCTGAACTATCTCCAGAATTACAAACACGCTACCTAGTAGATGACGACGATTTAGCAATGGATACTACCATTGTTCGCCGTGCCGCCAGAGAAGCAATTGGTTCTGAAACCAATGTACTGCGAAAAATGCACAGCATCCGCAACTACGTATACGACCAGTTGTCTTACGGTATTAAGCCTTACATTGACACGCCAGATGTAGTTTTAGAACGGGGCGTTGGTTCTTGTGGCGAATATGTCGGCGTTTTACTTGCCCTATCCCGTTTAAATGGTATCCCCTGCCGCACCGTAGGTAGGTACAAATGCCCACCCCATAGTGACTTACTAGGAGTACCGCTACAACCCGACTTTAATCATGTTTGGTTGGAGTTCTACGTTCCAAATTTTGGTTGGTTGCCAATGGAATCAAATCCTGATGATATAGGTGAAGGTGGCCCTTATCCGACACGCTTTTTTATGGGCTTGTGCTGGTATCACATTGAAATTGGCAAAGGTATCACTTTTGAAACCGTGACAAGTCAAGGTGCGCGGCTAACCAAAGAAGATATCCCCATCGGTGATTTAGCGATTAATCATATTCGGTTCACAATTCTTAAAGAATTACCACCCTTTTGAATTTCTTCGATTTATTTACCCGAATTATGCTTTTTAATTAGCTCCTGTTTTTCAGGATTATTGAGCCAATCTTGTAGAGCCTCAGCGATATGATCGCTGAGGTTTTTATCTGCTTTTTAGGCTATGTTGATTTAGTGGTTTTTCCTATTCATCAACCATGAAAACAACATTTTAGATTCAGACTAAGGGTATGAATGATTGGAAATCTCTGAATGACTTCTCTCACAAACAATATACGCAGCAGCAAAACTTCTCGCTGGCTTTTCTGCTGCGGATGGTCAATGGTATATCTGACCCCATTTTTCTTAAAAACGACCAACATCAGTGGATACTACTTAACGATGCCTTTTGTGATTTCATCGGGTATAGCCGAGAAGAATTAATTGGTAAGTCTGACTATGATGTTTTTTCCAAAACGGAAGCTAATGTGTTTTGGGAAAAAGATGAACTGGTTTTCACTACAGGGATAACTCATGAAAACGAGGAATTATTTACAGATTCCAATGGCGCAACACACTGTATCCTGACCAAAAAATATTTGTTTAAGGATGATTTAGGTAATCGTTTCTTAGTTGGGATTATTCGTGATTTAACAGAGCAAAAGCAGGTAGAAGCTGCCCTGCGCCATAGTAATACTGTACTTAAACAAACGGAAGCAGACCTACGACAGCAAACACAAGAACTAGAAACAGCATTATCCAAACTACAAAATACCCAAACTCAGTTAAGTAAGTGGGTGCTAAAATTTTCCGCTATGTAACAGAATTTTAACCAGAGTTTTTAGAATTAAATTTTACACGTCGTGTACTGTAATTGCTTTTTTCCCCTCTAGCTTGAACGCCATTGATTACA
>NZ_JADEXU010000189.1 GCF_015206895.1 Nostoc sp. LEGE 12450
CACCAACACCGAGCTAATGCGTCGGCTTGCATTAGATATCTGGTAAAAAAGAATAAGGGGAAGGGGTAAAGGCTTTTCTTTGCCTTTATCCCTTCCCCTTTAACCTTTTCCCAAAACCCGATAAAGAAGCCCCGTTCTTCCAGGACGCTTGAACTGGGGCAAAGTAAAAGCCCCGTCTCAGTCTTTCCCCATGCCCCCTGCTCCCCTGCCTCTTTTGAGCAGATATCTATTGGCCCTCGCTTTACTTATCTGATGTACATTTGGAAAGGGCGATGTCTGAGACAAGCCTGGAGAAGATAGGAAGTCTCCGGCTCCGCGCTGGGTGTCTACGCTTATAATTTTTCATGACAATAACCCTGCTAAACAATCGCTATCAAGTTATCCAGGTAATCGGTGCTGGGGGTTTTGGCGAAACCTTTCTGGCAGAAGATGTTCACATGCCTTCTCGCCGTCGTTGTGTGATTAAGCAACTCAAACCGATAACTAATAACGATCCGCAAAATTACCAACTAATCCAACAACGGTTTGAACGGGAAGCCGCAACCTTGGAATATTTGGGTGAAAGTAGTAACCAAATTCCTAAACTCTACGCCTACTTTTCTGAGAACGGGCAATTTTACCTTGTCCAAGAATGGATTCACGGCCAAACTCTGACGCAAATTGTCGAAGCTAAAGGATTTGAGAGTGAAGCTGCTGTTCGGCAAATTCTCTTGAGTTTGCTTTCAGTGTTAAATTATGTCCACAGCAAAGGCATTATTCACCGGGATATTAAACCTGAGAACATTATTCTCCGTTTTGTTGATAACAAGCCAGTTTTGATTGATTTTGGTGCAGTCAAAGAAACAATCCGTTCTGTCGTCAACTCTTCAGGATACCCCACGCGATCGCTCGTTATTGGTACACCTGGATATATGCCTAGCGAACAAGCCGTTGGTCGCCCAGTTTACGCCACTGATATCTACAGCTTAGGTTTAACGGCAATTTATCTGCTAACTGGCAAACACCCGCAAGAATTGCAAACCGATCTTAAAACTGGGGAAATACTTTGGCAGCAACACGCCCCTAACGTCTCTTCTCAATTGGCGGCGGTACTCAATCAGGCAATTAAGCCTCATGCTGGCGATCGCTACAGCACTGCTAGTAAAATGTTACACGCTTTGCAGTCTGCTAGTAATATCCCTCCTGAGTTAGCTGCAAATACTCCTACAGTTAATTTTTATCCCCCTGCGACATCGAATCGACAAACCCAGCCATTATATTCCCCACAAAAACCAACTGTGATAGGGAATTCCACTCCTGGAAACTGGCAAAAACCTGCCGTAATTATTGGTAGTTTGCTGGTAGGCGGCTTGATTGGTGCAGTAGTGATTCCTAACATCATTCGTCAGCAACAACCAGAAACAACCATTGTCACAAGTAGCACCCCATCGCTAGAATCTTTGCCTACTCCCGCATCTACCGAATCGCCACTTTCTTCCCAAACTTCTCCAGTCCCAGTTGTACCAGCCTCACAACCACGAAAGCGAGTAATTCCCAATCCTTTACCAACCTTTAATCCCCCAGTTGTATCCATACCACAGCCAGAAAAAGAGCCTGTAATTTCAGATACTCCAGCGCCAGAAGTGCCTGTTACACCACAACCAGAACCAGAGAATATTGCAGTTCCCACACCAGAAGCACCTTCTAGACCACAGAAAAACGAACAGCCGCCTAGTAAAGTAGCTGTGACTACCAGCAGTCAAAGCGTTCCCGCATTTCCTACAGGTACATCTAGAAGCGCCGTAGAAGCTACCCTCGGCAAACCAAATCAAGATTTAAGAGGTGCATGGGGTAAGACGCGTGCTGTTGTTTACAAACTAGTACCAAACAAAATTGATCTTGGCTACTTATTCGATCGTAATTCTAAAGTGCTGCGTCAAACTGAGGTATCTTTTGCCCAATCGGTAGATCCGCAACTAATGGAAGCTACCTTGAATGGATTGTTAGATGGGCAAGCCACTGAAGAAATTAAGCAGGGGCTTAAACAGGTACAACAGGGTCAGTCAGATAATTTTAGTTTTAAGAATGGCTCAGTCAAGGGCCAGATTATCCGCCAAGAATGTAATTTTATTTACATTAGCATTTGGGATGAAAATTTACATGATTTTGTGAGTCCATCGACAGCTAAAAGATGTTAAGTTTCTAGAAAATGTTGTTCTCAAAAATTAAATTTTTGTATTTTATAAGACAGATTCAGGATTCAATATAGTATTTGAAAAACTATCTTTCCTGGACTAAAATCAACATAATTTCGGTCTTTGCAAACACAAAAACCCAGTTTTTAGAATTAGTGTATTTGTCTTCTAGGTTTTGTAACTAAATCTATAAAAACCTGTTTTCTCAATTCCCATTTTCAAACTGAGTTTCAAATTCTTAATCTTCATAAAGTTATAAATACCATTATTAAGTTTTTAATAATACTTGTCTCAGCTTCTACATTCATGTCGTAAATTGCGATCGGAATTGTGTAATCTAAAGACAGCTAATAGCTCATTATTCAATCGAGGTCTGATGACTCCTACAATCATGCGTCAGCTTTGGTCAGTGGTGGAAACCGCGCAAGCCAAGCTCCTCTTGCAACTGGATGATGCTAGCTTGGTGCAGTGGTTAGTGAAACAAACCGAAACACAAGTTTTGTTAGATCCTAACGAAACTGATTATCTCTGCCACTACATTCAATCTCGGCTAGCCCTTATACGTGATATTGCCCATGAACGCCAGTGTTCATGATAGCAAAATCACGATGAATTGATTGATAGTCAAGTGTTATTACTATTGACTATTGGCTTTTTGGGGAAAATAACCTTCCACTAAGCAGTCAGAGCCGACTACACGCCAACGAACACGTTCTAGAGACAATGCCTCAGTCATGGTAGTAAAACCTAAATCGCCCACTGGTGTGGGAGCAATGCTACCACCAATGATTTTTGGGGCAATAAATGCTAAAACTTTTTGCACTGCTCCTTGAGCGATCGCACTAGCAGCTAAGGTACCGCCACATTCCCACAAGACGCTACAAAAACCCCGCTCATATAAGTACGCCATTGCGTTATCTGGTGTAAGTGATGTTAATTCCACGATTTCCACCCCCTGATTGAGCAACAGTTCTTGGAAATCTGGGTTAGCACCCTTTTGAGTCAACACCAAAGTTGGAGCATCGGCAGTTTTCCACAGATGGGCACTTTCTGGTAAGTTGAGATGACGACTCATCACCACCCGCAGGGGATTATGTGCTTCCGCATGATGGCTAGTTAAATAAGGATTATCTTGTCGCACTGTATTACCGCCGACAATTATGGCATCGCAAGCCGCCCGCAGTTGATGTACTTCATTGCGGGCCTCTTGGCTTGTCACCCAGGCGCTATGACCAGAAGTGGTAGCAATTTTCCCATCTAAAGTCATGGCATATTTTAAAATTCCCAAAGGTCGTTTGTAGAGAATGCGATGCACAAAAGCTTCATTTAGTTGATGACAAGCTGATTCTTCTACTCCCACCAACACTTCGATCCCCGCCGCACGTAAACGGGCAATACCACCTCCAGCTACCAGTGGATTGGGATCAACCATACCCACTACCACTTTTGCCACTCCAGCTTGGATCAATCCTTCCGAACAAGGGGGAGTCCGCCCGTAGTGATTGCAAGGTTCAAGTGACACATAGATTGTTGCACCACGAGCGCGATTCTCCTGCGGAGAGGCTGCGCCAACGCCTGCTGCTTGCAAAGCAAACACTTCTGCATGAGGCTCACCTGCACGAGGATGAAACCCTTCGCCAACAATCTCGCCATCTTTGACAATCACCGCTCCCACTAAAGGATTTGGGGAAGTCCGTCCTAAAGCGCGGCGAGCAAGTTCCAAACACCGCAGCATCATGCGAGAGTCAAAATCAGTTCCAATCTTTTCTTTTATAACTGCTGACTCCACTAGATGTATATTTTCCTGAGTGTAATTTGGTAAGGATGCATCTGCTTGAGCGACCACTGGGGAATTATCCATAATTTTAGGCGGCAACACTGTAAATATTTTGCACGCGATCGCGCTGCCTTTCCACAGGAGACTCGCGCTTTGCTCCTAATAATTGAAAATAGGGGGAAAGGGAAAAGGGTAAAACCCAACTTTTAGAGAGAGTTTTAGACCCCGACTAAAACTTCCTCCTGCCCCCTGCCTCCACCCATTTACAGCGTGGCTACAAGTTCCTGTAAGCGATCGCGTCCATCACGGAAGACAGGCCAACCATCCCCCACCAGAACTGCTTCAACTCGACTCAGTTGAGCCAATCTGCGAACCGAAGCAACAGCCTCCTCTCGATTTAGTAGCTTGTCATCTGGCAATATAGTTAAGCTACCTGCTTTACGTGCCCTGACTAAATCCCCTGTAATCAAAGTTGTTTCTTCCAGTAACAGAGCCAATTCACCGGGAGTTTTCGAGCCGTGGAGTTCAATCACCTCCAGCCCTGGTACAAATTCTTCTCCATCAGATAACCAGCGATCGCAAGGTATGGGAAAAGTATCTTTTTCTGCCACAGGGCCAGCTATCTTAGCATAAGTTTGATCGGCAATATCTTTACTTGCCCTGACATGCTCGGAATTCGTCAGCACAATCCAGACTACACCACCGAGGGATTTCAAATGATTCCAATCATGGTTTGATAGGGCTACTGGGTCAATCAAGATGTTTCCATCTGGGCGAATCCAGGCAATCCCATTGAAATCAATATTTCTTGCCGGATTGAAATTAGACCAGCTATAGAGATCGGGACGGTGCAAAGATTTCATGATGATTCTGGACTGGTACTTCAGTAATTGACTATTAATATCAATAATTAAGTATATAGATTATAAGGTTGCATTCCCTCTCAATCTCGGATTTGAGTATACTACGATAAAGCTATCGGCATTATGGGTTTTATAAAAATTCCTGTATAACCGAAATAGAGATTAACGGAGGTATGGGAGTGAGTGAGATTGGGCGTAAAAAAATATCAGCGAAGGCAGACCAGTTTAGAGAGTCGGTAATTCGGGAAATGACACGGGTGGCACTGCAATATAGTGCAGTGAATCTGGCTCAGGGGTTCCCTGATTTTCCATGTCCGTTGGAGTTGAAACAGGCAGCTTATGAAGCAATAGAGGCAGATGTCAACCAGTATGCCATTACTTGGGGCGATGTCTGACGACAAGCCGCTTCGCGTCTACGCGCATTTCGTCATGCGATCGCTAACAAAGTTCGTTGGTATCTCGGTTTAGATATAGACCCTGAAACCCAAATCACCGTCACCTGCGGTTCCACTGAAGCAATGGCATCTGTAATGCTGGCGACAGTCGATCCTGGTGACGAAGTAATTGTATTTGAGCCATATTACGAAAACTACGGTCCCGATGCCATTTTAGCTGGTGCTACAACCCGGTACGTAACACTGCATCCTCCCCATTGGACATTTGATGAAGCACAGTTGCGTCAAGCTTTCAATGCCAATACCAAAGCTATTATTATCAACACACCCCATAACCCCACCGGCAAAGTCTTCACCCGTGAAGAACTCACCTTAATTGCTGAACTTTGTCAAAAATGGGATGTGTTAGCCTTCACAGATGAAATCTACGAACATATTCTCTATGATGGCACTCAACATATTGCCCTAGCGACCCTTCCCGGCATGGAAGAACGCACCATTACCATTAACGGTCTATCTAAAACTTATAGTGTCACCGGATGGCGAGTTGGTTACATTTTGGCAAACCCCGTATTAACGGGAGCCATTCGCAAAGTCCATGATTTTCTTACCGTTGGCGCTCCTGCACCATTGCAAAGAGCCGGAGTTACCGCGATGCAACTACCACCATCCTATTATGAAGAACTAGGCAAACTTTATCACCAGAAGCGAAACTCCATCTTACAGATACTTGATGGAGTTGGCATTCCTTACTTCCTTCCTCAAGGAGCCTATTATGTTCTTGCAGATATTTCTAAATTTGGCTACAAAACAGATATTGAATTCACTTACCATCTAATTAAAAATATTGGTGTCGCCGTAGTTCCTGGTTCCAGCTTTTTCAGCCAACCAGAAAAAGGCCATTCATTGATCAGATTCTGCTTTAGCAAAACACCTGAGACATTACAAGCAGCGAGCGATCGCTTACTCAAGCTACAGCAAACTCTGCAATCGACAACCTAATGCAAATTAATTTAACGTGAGTTCGAGAAACCTCTCCTTACTTTGAACTTTTGTTCAAGCCTGTCCTTCTCCGAGTCGGAGAGGGGCGTTTTTTGGTACTTTCTTTGGGTCATCTAACAAAATCACATTGCTCCTGGGAATAGGTTAGATATGGGTTTACCGTACCCTCTGTGATTTACTTTACGCCACGCTTGAAGACTAGTGGTCTGTCCCATTAATTCTGAGGGATAAAAGAACGAACCGCAATCGCGCAGCGTCTCGTTAGAGAAGGGCGTAAAGAGCGCAAAGTAGAAGAGGTAAAGAAGAGAAATTTAAAAGTGATTCACCTGTCAAAACTTTTGGGACAGACTACTAGTTCCATATTATTCACGAAACTGGCGAAAGAAGTGTCAAACTAACCACACAAGCAGTTGAAAATGATTAGACAATCCCAATGAAAAGACCTGGATTTATTGAGCGTCATCACCTGTGGACAGAAATCCAAAAAGAAGCATCTGAAAAAATCAAGGCTATTGTTAAAGAACAGGATTTATTGTTGATTCGTACCGCTTGGTCAGACCAGCATGGCATTGTTCGCAGTAAGTCGCTCTTACCCCAAGCCTTTTTCAGCGCCCTGGAAAACGGTATGCAAATCAGCACAGGGACATTCCTGTTTGATACTGGTGGTGCAATAGTATTTAACCCGTTTGTCCCTGGCGGTAGTTTAGATATGCCTTTGATGACAGGTGCGCCAAATCTTGTGGCTGTTCCTGACCCTGATACCTTCAAAATTGTGCCTTGGGCAAAACGTACTGGCTTTATTCTCTGTGATGAGTACTTTCAGAATGGCCAGCCAATGCCCTTTTCTTGTCGCGGTATTTTGCGCCAATCATTGGTGGAGTTACATCAAAGAGGATTGGAGCATATTGTCGGCTTAGAAGTTGAGTGGTATCTAGCAAAGTTGGAAGATCCGATGTTAGCGATCGCTAATGTTGGTAGTTCTGGAAAACCCGGTGAACCTGCTAAAGTTAGCGCTGTAGACCATAGCTTCCAATACCTTTTAGAATCACACAATCCAGATATTCAAGATTTGTTGCGCCTTCTAGCAGAGAATTTAGTTGAAATGAAATTGCCTTTAAGGAGTGTAGAAAACGAAGGGGGTGTTGGTCAATTTGAATTTACTTTTGAACCGATTCCTGCATTGCAAGCTGCCGATACAATGATGATATTCCGAATGGCAACCAAGCAAATCTGCCGTCAACAAGGTTACATCGCATCATTTATGTGTCGTCCAGGATTGCAAGGTTCTTCTTCTAATGGCTGGCATTTGCACCAATCCCTTGTAGACCTTATCACAGGCGAGAACGCTTTCATGTCTGCAAACTCCCACACCCTCACATCAGATTTAGCTAAACACTTCGTTGGTGGTCTTCTCAAACACGCCAATGCTGCTTCTGTGTTCACAACCCCAACAATTAACGGCTACAAAAGATTTAGACCTTATTCTCTAGCCCCTGACCGTGCGGGGTGGGGCTTGGAAAACCGAGGGGCAATGATCAGATTACAAGGCGGTTTTGATGACCCCAGTACCCACATTGAAAACCGAGTTGGAGAACCAGCAGCCAACCCCTATCTCTATATGGCATCGCAATTGATTTCTGGGTTAGATGGTGTAGATTGTAAACTTGATCCTGGCTCCCCAACAGAGTCACCTTATACTACAGAAAATCCGATCTTACCCAAAAGCTTGCCAGAGGCGATTTCATATTTGAGCCAAAGCGAACTTTTTGCTCAAAAAATGGGGCAGCACTTTATAAACTTCATCATTAAGATGAAAGAGAGTGAAATTAATCGCTTTTTGCAGTCCGTCGCCGATCAGCCACCAGAAGAGTATTTAAAGCAGGTGACTAATTGGGAGCAAAGAGAATATTTTGAATTATTTTGAGTTGGGTTTATACCTCTTTTAATAAATAAAATTTACTACTCTTTTGCGCTGTTGAAAACTCTTTTAAATCATGCTTTCTTAATCATCCCTTGTTTCCCACACTCAGAATATTTGCTCCCTCATCACAGTGAGTTTTTTAAGCTAGAAGCTGTTTTTTCTGGGTTTCCCAAAAATGGAAAAACTAAGATACTTTTAATTTTTGGGTTATCAACTAATTCTTTTAATCGACTCAGTTGCCGATCTGTAATCGCAACTCCAGCATATTTTTGAGCATAATTTAACTCTTCAACAAAATTACTATCATTATAAGCTTGAATAAATATACGATCCGCACCCCATTTTTCCCAGTCAGCTGCAAAATATTTTTTAGCCCAATAGGGGTTATGATGGCAAATATCAAAACTCACTGATGGATTAGCTTTTTTCATAGAAGTTACCATTTGTTGTACAAATTTAGTTAAATTTGCAGTGCGGTCAACTTTTCCAGATAATTCAGCATAATAACCCAGATAATCATCCCATTGAACTGCATCGATATCAGGATAGTTTTTGACAAACTCTACTAAGATATTTTGAAAAAGATTAGCAACTTCAGAAATTTGTACATCAAGTACATAATGATCTATTCCAGAGTATGTTTTATCCACTCCTGGAACAATCCATTTCCGAGCAATTGCCAAATCAAAAATTGGGCTATTCTTATCTATTTTAATTCCCTTCTCAAAGTAAGCATGAACTTGCATTCCTTGCTTATGTGCTTCATCAATCAACCAATTTAACCATTGCTCTTGAAACTGGTTTGGACAACTTTTATACCCGAAAGTTTGCTGCATGACTTCGCTATTATACATAGTACAGCCATTACCCCAAACACCATGAATAATTGTATTGATTCCTTGAGAGTGATAGTAACGAACTCTTTCACGAATCGTTTGTTCGTTGGCATTATTGGTAATTTGGTAGCGAGTTAAATAAATTCCTCTAATTACTTTCTTCTCCCAAGCTGTTTGAAGCAATAGTATTTTTTTATCTGGGATTATTTTCGGATTATCAGTAAAGGTTGGAGTGCTTGCTAAAGAGGGCATTGGGTTTATAGAAGGAGTTGTATTAATAGTTGAAGAACTAGTTTTAGTAGGCTTAGGAATATTTATGTTTATCTTTTTGCTATTATCTAAAAACTTGCTAATTTCTGGATATCCTTTCTGGCTAAACCACCAATAACCACCTCCTAAGATAATTAAGATTATAGAAATCGGAATATTTGAGCATCCACATCCAATTGGTTCTTTCTTTTTACTCGACATATAAAACTCCGATTTCATTTTTGAAAATATAGAAAATATATTTAGAGACCATTTATAAAGTGGTAATCGCGGTCATCATCTTTTAAAGCTTCTGTTGTGCGAACTTTACCACCACGGAATAAATCATCCGAGCGTCTTAAAATCGCTCGTGTCGCTTCCCTCTCAGGTCTGTTCGCGCAGCGCTGACAAGGAAACAAGCACCCCATCAGCATATTTTCCCTATGATTTTTGAGAACGGCTAGTCATGTTGATGCGATCGCTCAGTTGGCGGAGAGTTTGTGCTAAAGTGCGATCGCTCTGGTGGAGTTGGGTAATTTTATCGCAACTATAGATTACCGTTGTATGGTCTTTACCACCAAACTCCTCGCCAATTCTCGGCAAACTCAGAGATGTATGTTGACGCATGAGATACATTCCTATTTGACGCGCCCAGCTAATCTCTCTTCGTCGTGAGTTACCTTTGAGATCGTCTATTGAAACATCAAAATTATCTGCTACAACCTTTAAAATTGCTTCTGGGGTAGCTGCCATTTTTTCGTTAGGCGGTTCTAAAACAGGTGTAATATTTTCCACCGTCATCGGTAAGCCCCAAATAGAAATATAAGCCACCGCCCGGATTAAAGCTCCTTCTAATTCCCGAATATTAGAAGTATAGTTAGAAGCAATATACTCAATCACATCGCGGGGAAGACGAATATTTTCATCCTCGGCTTTTTTTTGCAAAATTGCCATCCTAGTTTCTAAATCTGGCTTTTGGATATCTGCAATTAACCCCATAGAAAACCGAGAACAAAGACGTTCTTGTAAGCTAGGAATCTGGTTAGGAGGACGATCGGAAGCAATCACAACTTGTTTGCCAGCTTCATGTAAAGTATTAAAAGTATAAAAAAATTCTTCTTGAGTGTATTCCTTACCTTCAAGAAACTGAATATCATCAACTAATAAAACATCAGCTGCTCGATAATGTTCTCGAAAACTTTGCATACTATCTTTACGAATCGCTGTAATTAAATCATTAGTAAACTGTTCAGTAGAAACATAAAATATTTTACAATCAGGACAAATTTTCCAGCGATAATGACCAATAGCTTGCATAAGATGAGTTTTACCTAAACCTACCCCACCGCATAAAAATAAAGGATTAAATTCTTTACCGGGAGATTCTGCAACTGCCAAAGAAGCAGCGTGAGCCATCCGATTGTTGGCACCAACTACAAATCGTGAAAAGACATATTTAGAATTTAATTCAGTAGTTTTATGATTGTGATGAGAAACAGCTTCAGGAATACTGCTAGGATTTGTTGATTCCCAAGAAACTTCCCGTTCACTAAAATGAGAAACTTCATCACCTTGAGCAACAGTAATGTAAATTCCTACGGGATGACCGAGAATATCTTGTACTGCATGAGCAATGGTATTGATGTAATACTTTTGTAACCAATTACGAGCAAAAGGGTTAGGAGTGCGGATTACTAAGCAATTATTTTCTAATCGCTCCGCACTAGCAGTTTTTATCCAAGTTTCAAAGGTCGGTCGGGATAGTTCAACCTGTAGGCGCTCTAGTACCTGACTCCACAGACTTTCTATGGGAATTTCCATTATCCACCACCTTTGCTGCTAATCGTCACAATAGAAGAGAAGGCAGGAGGCAGAAGGCAGAAGGCAGGAGGAAGGAAGTAAGAACTACGGATGTGTATTTTCTTGTGCTGTGCATCTCAAAAAGAATGTTTTTAGGTTTTTGCCCACAAGGGGCAAGGTTTGTACCTTTCTTCCTCCTGCCTCCTACCCCCTGCCTGCTGCTTTTCTTTTCATCAATTTAGCATCCAGACACGCTAGACCTAGAATAAGCTTTTAAGTTGTAATCATTTTGGGACATACCCAGTAGGCAAGATCCTAACACTCACTGACTGACACGGAGAAGCAACGATACATGAAGACAACAAACCATGACTTAGCACCCAAAAAAAATGATACCAGGGGTTTGCCCCAGAGGTGGTGGATGCTGTTATATGGGGTAGCAATGGTGTTCTTGGGAAGCTGCTCTCTTTTACCAGCTAAGACCTTTGAGACTCGACAAAGTGAGACTCAGCCCCAAGAAACAATAGAACCCAATCAGGGAATTGTCCCCCCGCCGATTTTCTCGTCGTCTGGAGATCCTAATTTTGTGGTAAAAGTAGTACAAAATGTGGGGCCTGCGGTAGTTCGCATTGATTCTTCTCGAACAATCACTTCTCGCGTACCAGACGAATTTAACGATCCATTTTTCCGGCGGTTTTTTGGAGACGCAGCACCACAGCCTAGACAACGGGTAGAGCGCGGTAGTGGCTCTGGATTTATTATTAATTCTTCAGGTCAAATTTTGACCAATTCCCATGTGGTAGATGGTGCTGATAGAGTGACTGTCATACTCAAAGATGGCCGGACTTTTGACGGTAAAGTACTAGGTGAAGATCCAGTAACGGATGTTGCTGTGATCAAAATTGATGCTAATAATCTGCCAACCTTATCTGTAGGTAACTCTGATGCTTTACAACCAGGAGAAGCAGTAATAGCTATTGGCAACCCTTTAGGCTTGAATAATACCGTCACTTCTGGGATTATTAGTGCTACAGGTCGTTCTGGTAGAGATATCGGTGCTAGTGACAAGCGGGTTGATTACATCCAAACTGATGCTGCGATTAACCCTGGTAATTCTGGTGGGCCATTGCTTAATGCTCGTGGACAGGTAATAGGGATGAACACAGCTATTATCCGAGGCGCTCAAGGCTTGGGATTTGCTATCCCCATTAACACTGCACAAAAAATTGCCCAGGAATTAATTGCTACAGGCAAAGTCGATCATCCTTATTTGGGTGTTCAGATGGTGACACTGACACCAGAAATTAAAGAAAAAATAAGAGATAAAGCAGGCGATCGCTTAAAGCTTACAGCAGATGAGGGCGTTTTGCTGGTTGAGATTGTGCCGCGATCGCCAGCAGCTGTGGCTGGACTACGAGTCGGTGATGTGATTAAAAGCATTAACAGCCAGCCTGTTACTAAAATTGAAGAAGTACAAAAGCTGGTAGAAAATAGCAAAATCGGTACTAAGTTACCAATACAGGTGGAACGCAATGGGCAAATTGTCCAAATAGCAGTTCAACCTGCTGCTTTACCCGCAAGACGAGAAGGATAAAGTTTGTCATTTGTCATTAGTCATTTGTTATTGGTCATTAGTCAATGCCCAATTCCCCATTCCCCATTCCCCAAAATAGTTTTATCATGACTGAATTAGCACCAATCATTCAATTAGGCAATCCAACATTGCGCCAAAAAGCTGTTTGGGTTGAGAATATTCAAGATGAGCATATCCAGGAATTAATTGAAGACTTAATTGCCACTGTTGCCAAGGCTAACGGCGTGGGGATTGCTGCGCCTCAAGTAGCACAATCTTATCGTTTATTTATTGTGGCTTCCCGTCCTAATGCCAGGTATCCCAACGCGCCGGAAATGGAACCTACTGCTATGATTAATCCCAAAATCATTGCTCATTCAACTGAAGTTGTCAAAGATTGGGAAGGTTGTTTAAGTGTTCCCGGAATTAGAGGGTTAGTTCCTCGCTATAAATCTATTGAAGTGGAATACACTGACTGTCAAGGCAATTTACAAAAGCAAGAATTAACCGATTTTATTGCTCGGATTTTTCAACACGAGTACGATCATCTCGACGGTATCGTATTTGTTGATCGCCTAGAAAGCACTCTTGATATGATTACTGAGCAGGAATATCAAGAACGAGTAGTTAACAAATAAGTAAGAGGCAATAGGCAATAGGCAATAGGCAACAAGCATAAGGGTTTTCGCCTAGTTTGATTTTATTGTGCCAACTTACTTAAATGGGAGTGGGGAGTAGTGTATTAATCACGAATTACGAATTATTTAAGCATGTGTTTCGCAAACTCGCTCATCCCGCCACAATTGATATAGCCGTGTCGCTGGCATAGTCATATATAAAACATCGCCAACACTGAGACTCGTTTCTAATAAATCCCAACCGTGAAGGGTTTGGTGGTTAGTTTCTACGTACAAAGGTACGCAATCAGCAGACATGGCTACATCTTTCACCCACTGACCACAAAAGGCGTGTAAAGGTGTAATCACAGTTGCAAAAGCTACCCAAAGACTATCCGCCGTGATCCCATTGCCCAGAATGCGTCCTCCTAGTGCAGCAGCAGCAAAAGCTGGGGCTGCTAGTTCAGCCGGACTCAGTACTGCCTCGAAGCCAAATAGCTGTTGCGCTATGCCAGCAAAATCGGGATCGGCATAATGAACAATGACCGGAATGCTGGGTGTCAAGCCTTTGGCTTTGAGGGCAATTTCCAGATTGGTGGCATCATTGCTAGTAACAGCAATCACTGCGGCAGCAGAGTCTATATTGCTGGCTTTGAGTATTGTGCGGAAGCTGGCATCACCCTGAATTACGGGGATACCGAGTTCGCGGGCGGTGTTGATATATTTGTTATTGGAGTCGGGTTCAACTACTACAACTTCATGTCCACTGGCGTGAAGTTGCTGGACAATTCTCACCCCAATCCCACTTAAGCCACAGACAATGTAGTGATATCGCTGGGGTATTCTGGCTGCATCCCAAAATTGCTTAAAGCGGCTTCCTAAGACAAAATCGGTGAGCATTGCATACCAAATACCAATCACCACTGCTCCAACCAGCATCATCACAACAGTAAATAACTTAATACTGTTAGGAGCATTTTCTACTACTTTGTCATTACCACCCGCTCCCGTAATCATGCCTACAGAAAAATATAAAGCATCGACAGGAGATAAACTCAACTGAGCCGACATATAGGTGAGTGTAGCGATCGCAATAACTGCAAGTAACACAACAGCACCTATCAATACAGATCGCCCGTGTTGTTGAAACTGCTTAAAATTAGTCATGACTTTCAGCAGTTTTTTAATCAATGACCTGCGGGGAGAACGGATACGGGGTTGTGTACCAATAATTAAGCGATCGCCTACTTGGATCTCTTGTCCAGATATGACACCTGACACCAAATCCATCTCACCTTTGACTGGCAAGTAATAAATTAGCATCCGCGATCGGTCTTCCCACAATTCACTCAGCTTTAGACCTTTCCAGAAGTGATTTTCATCAATGTATTCTTCATGAATGGGCCAAGTTTGCTGAAATAATTTGATTTGTCCGATCGCTCGGTTTCCCATCGCTGCAAAGGTGAATACGGGTGCTGCTAATCCCACAACACTCATACTCAAATGGTCTGGCAAACTTTGATCTAGGCGCTCGCCCAAATTTGTATTATAAAAACGGTTGATAATCCGAATCTGAGGATTCAGCACCCGCGCTTGCATCATAATAGACAAATTCAGAGCATCTTTAGAGCCAGCGATGACTATAGTGTGTGCCTGTTGAATTCCTGCTGCTGTTAGGGTAGAAGCTGCTTGTAAATCGCCAACAATCACATCTCCTGCCGTTTCGCCAGGGATAGATTGGTGATGAATGCCAACAACGAAGGCTCCCTGATGTCTCAGCAAACGAAAGGTTTTATATCCGGTACGTCCTAAGCCGCAAACAATAATTCTGGGTTTCATGAAACGGCAGCATCTTTTACAGGTAGGGCTGCATTTCTAGTTATTGATCAATATTGTTGCCCATTTTCCTGGAATATAACTGTAGCTGACAACACGATTGTTTTAATTTGAGGCAGGAGGTAGGA